>JBCDKV010000582.1:0-3728 GCA_038746215.1 Bacteroidota bacterium
ATTTCAACTTATTTTTCTCCAAAAAATAAGTTGAAATTTGTGTTTCCGTCCGAAGAAACTTACTGAGCATACTTGTTGCTCAATCTTCTTGCATCGGATCAGGCTGTTTCCCAGTAAAATGTTAACAAAACTGAGACTTCGTACAGTCCTAAATAAAAATTATCAATTTGAGACTAAAGTGTCAACTACTTTTGCAATCTAGATAAACATGTCAAGTTTTGCTAAACGCTTGAAATCTGGTAAAGTATTTACAGATAGAGCTACAAGTATGTCCGAAGAAATCTACTAAATATACTTATCTCGTGATTTGCTGACATTAATCTGAATGCCTTATGTACAAAAAAATGCTTCAAGCATACGCTTGAAGCATCAAATACACTATAAAAACACCCAATTATTCGCTTGTTTTTGAGATCGAAAGTAAGGAAAAAGCAATATAAGAATGCTTTTCCCTTGACTACTTCAATAAAGCTATTTATTTGTTTGTGTTAGAAGATTAGGTTGTCTGGTGTAATCTACGATTGTGTTAATATTGATAGCAACTTTAGTTCATTAATCTTTTCATGGAAACTACTTTTTTCAATACTTCTCTTATCTCCCTTTCTTCGTTTTTTTCCTTCTGAATGTATTGAAAAGCTCCATAGTTCAAAGATGTACTCAAATTTTTTACATTGTCTCTAGCCGTTATCATGACGACGTAGATGCTTGGATTGCGCCGCTTCACTCGTTTCAACACCTCGTGTCCAGAAATATGATCCATATTATGATCTAAGAAAATAACATCTGGACTTTCATCCAATTGATCTAAAGCTTTGAACCCATTTTCAAACAGACTAATATCCTCAACGCCCCAATTAACTAAGTGCTGCCCAAATATATTCAAGTAAAATGGATCATCATCCACTACAAATATCTTTAATGCGTTAAATTCTTTCATTCTAGTGAGGAGTTGTAGTGAGTATACTGGTGTGTATACCAAAACTTATGCCAAGGAAATCAGTATACTGATAATCAGTGAGTTAATAATTTTAAAGGACTATTTTCTTCCATCTAATGGACACTTTTTCCATTTAATGGAAATTTCTCGTAAAGGCATGATATAGTTAGGTCAGTAAGAAGTGTTTAGAGCATGTTTGGAGCAGTGTTGAACTAGAAATTAGAGCTGTATGAAGTCTCAGTTTTATTAACAGAAAACAGCCTGAGTAAATGCAAGATAATTGAGCAACAAGTATGCTCGGTAATTCTCTTCGGACAGAAACATAAATTGAAATTTGTGTTTCCGTCCATAAAAACCCTTTGAGCATACTTGTTGCGCGATCTCAGGAGCTTTACTAAGATTTTTCTCAGGCATCACCAAAAACTTTGTACATCACTAATTAGAAATCCGTAGTTTATGGTTTTGGCAAAGAAAATAATGCGCCAAACATGCTCTTAGCAACATTGAAAACTTTGCATACATCTAAAAAAGAAAAACAAATGAAACCGACTCAATTTCTGCAGTTTAGCGAAGCTGTACAAGCAGCAATGGATAATGACCGTCCCATCGTGGCACTGGAATCTACCATCATTGCACACGGGATGCCTTATCCTCAAAATGTGGAGACCGCTTTGGAGGTGGAAACACAGGTATACGAACACGGTGCCGTACCAGCGACGATTGCTTTGATGAATGGACAAGTCAAGGTTGGTCTATCTCATGAGGAAATCGAAGAATTGGGGAAAGCAGGTGCAGCAGCCGTCAAAGTGAGTCGGCGAGATATTCCCTTTGTTTTGCACCAGCAGAAATACGGTGCAACGACGGTGGCGGCGACTATGATCATCGCCGATTGGGCAGACATTCCAATTTTTGCGACGGGTGGTATCGGTGGGGTACATCGTGGCGCAGCGCAAAGCATGGATATTTCTGCCGATTTGCAAGAATTGGCGCAAACTAAGGTTGCCGTAGTGAGCGCAGGCGCAAAATCTATCTTGGATTTGCCGTTGACTTTGGAGTATTTGGAGACTTTTGGGATTCCTGTCATTGGTTACCAAACCACTGAATTTCCTGCTTTTTATACTCGAACAAGCGGACTGGGCGTGGATTATACCCTACAAACGCCCGATGAAATTGCGCGTATCCTAAAATTGAAGTGGGAATTAGGACTAGATGGTGGTGTCCTCATTGCGAATCCTGTTCCAGCAGCACATGCTTGCTCCAAAGCCTATATGGATAACATCATCGCACAAGCGGTCAATGCCGCCGAAGCACAGGGCATTAAAGGGAAAGCCCTGACTCCTTTTTTGCTTTCCAACATCAAACAATTGAGCAAAGGAAAAAGTCTGGTTTCTAACATCCAGTTGGTGCTGAATAATGCTAAGCTTGGCGCGCAAATTGCGGTACAGATGAAAGCTAGTACGTAGTTATTACGCTTAGATTTACTAAATCTCCACTCCTTTCCATACTATCTGCTCTCTTGCCTCAACAGCTATACTTCATCAGGTTGAGAAGTAGACAATTTAGAGGAGCGTATTTTGTTTCTGAACGAAGAAGTACACAGCCTGATAGCCTTAGTTACCAAGGCGAGGCAGTGATGAAGTGCAGAAGCAAAAGACGACCTGTAAAAGTTTAATTCTTAGCCTGATGAAGTATATACCAAATCTACTCGCTTTGCCAAACCACCAATCAAGAAAATGCTAGCGTAGTTGCAAGCCAAATCGACCAAATCAAAGGTTCGGCGAGGAATATAAATTTGACTAAATTCCTCTAGTGTGACAAAAGCAAAAACGATGGTACTCCCCAAAAGAAAGGACCAGCGCAACACAGCAGTAGTTCTATTTTTGAGGATCAGATTCATAAAAAAAGCGAACCCACCGATCAGCACAAAATGCGTGAGTTTATCGCCATAAGGCAATTGCTTGATAAAAGTGAAAATAGTGGTATCCCATCCAAAGTTGGCGGCGCAAAGAATGTAGGCAATGAGGGTGAAGAAGAGGAAAGCTACAATACGGATATTGGTGTAGGATAGGCGCATATGGTTCGATGTTTATATCTAAATGAGCATTGACCATTATAAGTGTTCAGCAAAATAAAGAAGCAAGACACATAGCTCAAAATCTGTTGATTCAAGAATGGAGTCCTAGCTTTCCAAACACTGGATAGCGAAAGAACGTTACAGCAGTGTTGCTTATTTTGGCGACTATTCTAGGACTTAAGTAAAAAACATGAAAACGCTATTAATTTTCTTAATGCTAACCACTTCTTGTATGTCTGCTACTAAAAAAACAGCTACTCCGCCAACCGAAAATGATGCCACCACTGCCAGCGAAATTATACTTTATGACTTTGTGGAACAGGGCAAGGGCAAATGGAGTGTACAGGATGATGTAGTGATGGGTGGACGTTCCGATAGTCAACTCGACATGATAGCAGACAACTATGCTCGTTTCGCTGGGCGGGTTTCGCTAGAGAACAATGGTGGATTTTGCTCTATGCGTCAAGTGGTGTCAGCCGAGCCATATGTCATATCTAGCGCATCTTCTGCTTTTGTGTTGACCGTGAAAGGTGATGGTGAAGACTACAGATTTCGAGTTAGGACACCCAACGGTCAACACTCCTACGGTTATACTTTTTCTACGCAAGCTGGCGAATGGGAAACCATCACAATTCCTTTCGATGAGATGAGTGCGGACTATCGCGGCAGAAAGGTGAATGTACCGAATTACGCAGGTGAGGCGGTGGTAGAACTGCG
>JBCDKV010000583.1:0-3726 GCA_038746215.1 Bacteroidota bacterium
GCACCAAAACGATCCAAATAAGGCTGTAAATCCTGTTTTTCTACCCCAACGACCGTCCCTGAATTGGCAAAAGCAGAATCTCGCTTTGATAAGGACATCCCATTGACAACCAGTTCGCCAGGTGCAGTGGCAGCGGGTACAATCAAGCCACCAGGACACATACAAAAGGAAAATACGCCTCTTCCTTTCACTTGGCTCACCAGTTTATAGCTAGAGGCGGGTAAGTGTTGTTCGCGAGGTTTTTGCTTGTATTGGATTTGGTCAATCAGGGCTTGTGGATGTTCAATGCGTACACCCAAAGCGAAGGGTTTTGCTTCCATATTAATGCCTTTCTGATGGAGTATTTGATAAATATCTCTTGCAGAATGTCCAGTAGCTAAAATGACTGCATCGGCATGATAGGTTTCTCGATAATTGGTAATGACACCCTTCATTTTATCCTTGTGCAGAATGAAATCAGTCACTTTTTTACCAAATAAAACCTCGCCGCCGTGTTCGAGTATGCTCGCTCTCATATTGGCAACAATACGAGGCAATTTATTAGAACCAATATGCGGATGCGCATCGACCAGTATGTCGGTTTTAGCGCCGTGTTCCACGAGTAGACGCAGCACTTTTTCTATGCTGCCGCGCTTATGGGATCGCGTGTAAAGCTTACCATCGGAATAAGTGCCAGCACCGCCTTCTCCGAAGCAGTAATTAGAATTAGGATTGACTTGTCCATATCGCTGAATCGCACGGAGATCACCCAGCCGATCTTTAACCACCTTGCCACGATCTAATACGATGGGTTTCCATCCCAATTCGATGAGTTCTAAAGCCGCAAAATAGCCCGCTGGTCCTGCACCCACTACGATCACACTAGGACGATCATCTACCATTTGTAAAGCAGATAAGGCAGTGGGTTCAGGCGCAGTTTCCTCATTGGATACGCTAGCTCGTATGCGAATGAAAGGACGACTACCTCTAGCATCTATAGATCGTCTTAGGAGCTGAAAATCTGTGGCATCTGTATCAACAATACGTGCTTTTTTTAGTGCCTTTGCCCTGACGGTTTGTTCATTGGCTGCTTCCTCTGGCAGCATTTTTAATTCTACGACTTGCTTCATTCAAAGCCTGATTTTGTGCGAACACTATCTTTCTTTATGGAATCTGTAATTGGGGCTTCCACTTTGCGCTTCCAGACGGTTTTTGCCTCGTCCTGTGCTTCGTACTCTTCTGGCATGAACACTTTGATGTACACGTTTTCATCTACATCTATTTCTTTAAGCTCTTTCTTATCTAAACCCGTATCTACCCAACGCCTAAGCTTGGCAGGTGCTCGATCTTTGGTTTCAGAAGTAATAATCATCACGACGGTAGAGTCTGGATCGGAAGCCATTACGTCATACCTACCTTCTTCTACAAAATGATTGAGCATGGAGGCCGAAGCATTCCCCAAAAAAACGGTAATCTCGGTCATAATTACATTACCTGACCAGCTTTCGTATTCTACGTCACCCGCCAAGTCGAGGTTAATTTCTTCCGTTTCTCCCACTTCAAAAGTGTTGTGAATAACTTTTCGGAATTGTGCCGTAGCGAAATTTGTAGTAGATAAGATAAACAGTAGGGCTAGTAAGGGATAAAGAATTTGATATCGCATGTGATTTTTTTTGATAAAAGGTAAATGTAGTCTTCACTAATCTTAACGCCCAAAGCTGTATTTCGTTGGTGTATCAAGAAAATAAATGTGTCGGTATTTGACGTGTTTTGAGCATACTTATTGCACAAATTTGTTACATTAGCTCAGGCTATTTTCGAGAAAAGTGAGACTTCGTACACTCCTAGTTTTTAACTCAAAGACTAAAATCCAAACAAGTTCTTATTGCTTGTGCATCTACGATAGAAGCGGAATGAGTGATATACATAAGTGTCATTTCTTAGGGAAACTAGGTCATCCACAGGAATCCAAAGATCAGTAACTGCCTCTATTTTATACCTGTACTCCCAAAGCCACCACTACCTCGTTCGCTATCGGATAGGACTTCTACGGCTTCCCATTCCACTAATTCGTGTTTAGCAATCACCATTTGTGCAATGCGCTCGCCTGATTGTATGGTCTGTGTTTCTTTGGAAAGATTGATGATCGGCACTTTGATTTCACCGCGATAATCGCTATCAATTGTGCCTGGCGTATTGGGCATCGACAGTCCTTTTTTGATAGCCAAACCGCTTCGGGGACGCACTTGCGCTTCGTAGCCCAGTGGTAGTTCTATGAACAGCCCAGTTGGAATTAATCGACGCTCCAAAGAAGCTAGCGTAATCGGTTCTGATATATGAGCGCACAAATCCATACCTGCGCTGCCTGCCGTTTTATAAGCCGGCAAAGGATTGTCAGAAGTGTTGATGATTTTTACTTTCATGTGTTGTGGTGAGGAGTGGTATGTGAAAGATCATTAATAAATTGAGCCAGAAAAAGCAGTTATTTTGAGTAGCTAAGCAATACAAAAAATCAGTGCATAGCAGGGCTACGGACTTACTTTTTTGCATTGTTTGGCTGCCAAAAGAACAATTTTAATGGTTTAAGTTATTACTGATCTTTCACTATGGGAGGGTATTTTAAGAATGACTAAAAGCTCGTACACGCCTACATACAAGCGACAGATAAATTTTATCATTTGATGGCAGTGCAGAGATTTGCTAAATTTCGGAAATTTAGCAAATCTCTATTAGTGATACTAGTAATAAGACTTGGTACAGCCTTACTTGATATCAATCAATTCGACATCGAAGATCAAAGCAGTATTTGGTCCAATCAACCCGCTTGTACCCCTAGAGCCATAAGCTAGTTCCGAAGGAATGAACAAGCGCCATTTAGAACCCGTTGGCATCAATTGCAAAGCTTCTACCCAACCTTGTATGACTTGTGTAACCCCAAAAGTAGCAGGTTCGCCACGCTCTACTGAACTATCAAAGACCGTCCCATCAATTAGTGTACCGTGATAATGTACGACAACGCGATCACTAGATGTAGGTATCGTACCTGTTCCTTGCTGTAGTACCTTGTATTGTAGACCACTCTCTAGCGTCACTACGCCTTCTTTTTTCGCATTCTCTGCTAAAAATGCCTTACCTTTTGCTGCATTTTCTTGCTCTTGCTGCATTCTTCGCTCCGTCACGTATTGTTTCAGAATCGAACCAGCCATCCGCTGATCAATCTGCGCTTTATCGGCAATGGTTTCTTTCAAACCAGCCATTACGACCTCTAAATTGACCTGATCCAATCCCTGCTGCTTTAGATTACTCGCTAGCATCACACCAACACTGTAACTAATAGAATCCATCTTGCTCATCTCTTGCTGCGCTGCACCTTTGTTTGTCGTCATAAAAAGTGTGAATAAAATTAAAAATGAAATTTGCTTCATATTGTTATTGAATTTTTTTGTGTGGTTTTATGGTTTGATTGCTTCATGGTTTGATTGCTTCATAGTTTCATATATTACTGGATATTTTGGATTGCAGGAGAAAAGAGGAGCAGATTACATGACTACACTGGCAGCTTTTCTTAGTGTTTCTAAGTGTACTTAGTGTTTCAATTTGTACTTTTTCTAGTAGCCTATCTGAAGTTTTGATAATTCTTCCAGCCACTAAACCGTATCCATAAAATTCTTTTCGGTGCGGTTGAAAATAGCAACGCCTAAAACGAATACGACTAGTGTGAATATTGTGCTGTAGCCCAAATAAAGC
>JBCDKV010000584.1:0-3723 GCA_038746215.1 Bacteroidota bacterium
AATAATAGTGACTTTATCGAGATAAACGAGCGATTATTTTCAAAGTCAGGTTCGTAAAATATTGGTTTACAGGAAAATAGTGCTCCAAACATGCTCTTAACGCTTCTTGCCCTTAAAAACCCTTGGAGCATCCGAAAATCCCCCTTTGTAGATTTTCGGATGCGACTGTATGGAATACAAACGAAAAATTCGCCCTTTAATAAGTAAACCGATAATTTGGTAGCTTTCAAAAGTACACAAAAGTAGTGGACAGTTTCTAATACCAAAATGAAAATTTTTACTTCGTAAAAATTTTCATTTTGTTGGGGCTTTTTGGACAGAAAGAGCTTATTGCTCCACTCAAAAATAGTAGCGTTTTATAATGTAGGACACCTCGCATTGGTATTTTAGCGATACTTCCTTTAATCTTGCCGAAAAACTATACATTATGAAAAAAATAATAATCACTTGCCTGTGCCTGAGCTACCTACTGCTAAGTTACGGACAAACAGAAAAAGAAAAAGCACAGCTTCCTTTGAGGGATTACATGATCGGGACATCTTATAATTATCCTGCTCAGATTGAGCGGGCTTTCTCGGATTCTGCCGTCCTTTATCTCACCAAAGATGGCGCACCTTTTCCCATGCGTCCAAAAGCTTACGCAGCGCTTTTCGCAAAAAGAGCAGCCGGCGTATTCAATGGAAGAACCAGCCGAATTGTTTCTACAACACTTTATCAAGACATCGCCATTGCAGAAATAGAAGTGCTGATACCAGGCATCAATGCTCGATTTATTGATCTGCTACTATTGCAAAAGTACGGTGAGGACTGGAAAATCATCAGCAAAACAGCTACTCGATATGCGATGCAAACTACGGCTACTGTACCGAAACGACAAGTGGTGATGGACGGATTGCGAAGACCTTGGAGTATGGATTTCATTAGCGCATCGGAAGCAATAGTCGCAGAAAAAGATGGCGACTTACTACTGGTCAACCTAAAAACGAAATCAAAGACGAGGATTCAAGGCTTTCCTGATGATTTATATACGCTAAAAGTCATTGAGCTGGATAAATATCCGCCCTACACTTTTCCGAAGGATGTAGATGGCAAAGCCGTCAGCTTCAATGCGGGTATTTTGGAAGTGGTACTTGATCCCGCATTTCAGGAAAACAGCTGGATATACGTTTCTTACGTGGCAGAACAAGGCGATAAATATGCGCTAAAAGTCATTCGAGCACAACTGGACGAAGATCGCTTGACCAATATAACAACCCTACTGCAGCCAGGTCCATACACCTTCGGACTATTTCATTTTGGTGGCGGCATGACCTTTGGGACGGATGGGAAATTGTACATTACTGCTGGTGAGCGGCTTTTTTATGAACACAGCAAAAAGGGGCTGGCAATTGCGCAGGACGTAACGGATGCTAGAGGAAAAATTTATCGCATCAATCCAGATGGAACTATACCTGAAGATAATCCAGATTTTGGGGCAGATGCAGTAGCTGGTATCTACGCCATCGGTATTCGAGCAGCGCAAGGCATAACACCTGAGCCTACGACGGGACGACTCTGGTTTAGCGAGCATGGCACTATTCAAGGAGACGAAATCAATTTGTTGCAAGCGGGTGCTAACTACGGCTGGCCCAACGTCACAACGGGTCAATATCGCTCAAAAGACTACGAAGCAGCAGCAGTTCCCAATGCTAAATTTACCGATCCGATTCATTATTGGCTACAAACCGTTGCTCCGACGGGCTTGACTTTTTACACAGGCAACGCTTTTCCCAATTGGCAGGGCAGCTTGATCGTGCCAGGCTTGTCCAGAGGTAGTTTGTGGCGAATCGTCTTAGCAGATACCACCGTAAAAATGGTAGAAGAACTCTTCACCGATGATCGTGTTCGTCTTCGTAAAGCAGCGATGAGTCCAGATGGTAAACTGTATTTGCTGACGGATGAAATGAACGGACGTATTTTTGAGGTGGTGAAGTGATAGGTTTTGGTTTCTTAATCGCCTAAGTTTATTTAACTTGCGTTTCTAAATTTGAAATGAGGGCTTTATGAAGTCTTAACAGAAAACAGCCTAGTCAATGCAAGAGAATTGTGCAACAAGTACGCTCGGTGAATCTCTTCGGACGGAAACACAAATGCTCAGTTATTTTTTTAGGAAAAATAACTGAGCATTTGTGTTTCCGCCCATAAAACCCTTTGAGCATACTTGTTGCGCGATCTCAGGGGATTAACTAAGGCTTATTTCAAATACTACTTAAAACTCATATCTTCGCACACGCCTAGTTTAGAATGAAGAAAAACAGACCACAATGAAATATTCAATCACACTGATGCTGCTGGCAGCACTACTTACCAGCAGTTGTACCAACAACCAGCCAGCAACCGTAGCAGACGCTACAGCAAACAATTATTTCGATTATTCCAATAGCGATGACCAAGCAACGGGCGGCATCAAAATGATTCCCATTGAAACCCCGAAGGGAACGTTCAAGGTTTTCACAAAGCGCATGGGCAACAATCCGAGCATGAAAGTTTTATTGCTGCACGGCGGACCAGGCGGTACACATGAGTTCTTCGAGAATTTTGATGGTTATTTTCCCAATGCGCAGATAGAATATATTTATTACGATCAGTTGGAAAGCTATTACAGCGATCAGCCAAATGATTCTACACTTTGGACGATTGAGCATTTCGTGGAAGAAGTGGAACAAGTTCGGAAAGCTTTGGAACTGGATAATAGTAATTTTTATTTGTTGGGACAATCTTGGGGTGGTATTCTGGCAATGGAATACGCCTTAAAATATCAGGAAAACCTAAAAGGCTTGATTGTTTCAAACATGATAGCGAGCATTCCAGCGTACGAAAAATACGCAGCCGAAGTTCTAGGGCCGCAACTCCCACCTGATGTGTACAAAGAGATCAAAGCTTATGAAGCGCAGGAAGACTTTGGAAATCCGAGATACGCAGCCTTAGTACAACAGCACTATTATCCTAGGCACGTCCTAAGGAAGCCGCTAGCAGAATGGCCAGACTTTATCAATCGTGCTTTCAAACACCTCAATCCTAACATCTATATCTACATGCAAGGCTACAGCGAATTCGGGATTACAGGCAATGCCACGCTGAAAGGTTGGGATGTATCCGAGCGGCTACCCGAAATAGCAGTCCCCACTTTGATGTTGGGCGGAAAATACGATACCATGGATCCTGAGTATATGGAATGGATGAGTACACAGGTGCAAAAAGGTCGCAGTCACACCACCAATGGCGGTCACCTCTCTCAATATGATGATGCAGACGCTTACTTTTCTGGACTGATTAAGTTTATTAAGGATGTAGGTGAGGGAGCGTTTGATTGAAAGGTGTATTCTTTTCTCACTTCAATGCTTTTATACAGGAAGAGAAATAGTACTCCAAAAAACGACAAGTTTATCTGCTTGCTTGATACGATCTCTTGAAGATGATATCAAGTAGGTAAATATACTGCAAACGGGATAAATCTGTGAAAACGAGTATACTGTTTATCTGTTTAAATTGTTAATTTATTGAACTGCAATACGTTGATCTTAAAGGCATTAAACGAATAAACGGCTCAACAAATCAACAAAAAAGAAAATGCACTTTTTTATCCTATACTTCGCTTGGGATAAAAAAGTGCATTTTGCTCCCTTTACATTTCTAAATATAAGCTACTAGGTGCACTTTCAAATTTGACGGCATCGAGCCTGC
>JBCDKV010000585.1:0-3723 GCA_038746215.1 Bacteroidota bacterium
AATTTGTGTTTCCGTCCGAAGAAACTTACTGAGCATACTTGTTGCTCAATTTTCTTGCATTGGCTAAGGCTGTTTTCCAGTAAAATGTTAACAAAACTGAGACTTCGTACGGTCCTAAAATTTTATTCTTTGATTTCTAGCGTTGAAGATTTACTACAACACTTTGATATGGAATGTTTAAACAAATCAACAGTTCAACAAATCAACAAAAAAAGAAAACGTAGTTCCTTATCTCCACAATGGCATATGTCAATGAGCAAAGTGTCTTCACCCATTATCCACATTAAAAGCTATTAGCAATCGCCAAAAAGCTATCTGCTTTCAAAGAAGCACCGCCCACTAAACCACCATCCACATCGGGCTGGGCAAAAATCTCTTTGGCATTGGCTGGTTTCACGCTGCCACCATATAGAATACTGGTCGAATTAGCAATATCTGCTCCGTATTGTGCAGCAATCAAAGCGCGTAGGTGTTGGTGCATTTCTTGTGCTTGCGCAGGTGAAGCAGTCACGCCAGTCCCAATTGCCCAAACGGGTTCATAAGCAATGATGACCTTCGCGAAATCCTCCGCAGCAAGGTGAAACAAGCCTTCTCTAACTTGTGCTTCCACTACTTCGTTTTGCTGACTTGCTTCTCGAATCGGTAGTTGTTCACCACAACAATAGATCGGTACTAGATCTTTGGACAACACCAATTTGACTTTTTCGGCAATCAGCACATCGTCTTCACCATAGTAGGCACGACGTTCAGAATGTCCTAAAATGACGTGTGTTGCGCCTGTGGAAGCAATCATATCGGCAGATATTTCGCCTGTGTACGCTCCTTTTTCTGCTTGATGACAATTTTGAGCCGCTATAGTAATACCTTTAATTTGACTTAGGCTTGGAAGATAAATGGCAGGTGTACCTAAAATGATTTGTACGGTATCGGGACGCTTGCCTGCTGCTACCGCTTTTGCTAGTTCCACTCCATCGGAATAGGTCGTATTCATTTTCCAGTTGCCCGCTGCAATTTGTTGACGCATACTATTATTTTGTAGTTAGTGATAACTTCTTAGTTCGATTTCAAATTCGGCGGAAGATACACAGAATTGATGGACTACTGGATATTTAGTAAGGAGGAAATGATAAGTTCCCGATTTAGAAGATCGTTATTTATTCCTTGCTGATCTGTTGAAGTGCTCATTCGTTTAATACGGTTAAGAACAGATAAACAAGTATAGTCATCTACACAGATTTATCCTGTTTACAGTATAATGACTGGCCCTGCATGTCTACTCCAACAACTTCCGAATCGTAAACTGAATAGGTGTCTCCCCAACGGAAGATACGACGCCCATGCCTGGTGCATAGACCTGATGCTCCAAGCCAAGTAGCTTTGCTTTTTCCTGAATGGCAATGACATGAAAAGGATGGTGGTACAGTTCACCCTCATTGGTAGGTGGAGCGGCACTGCCAGGATTAAAGGCATAAATCGCAGCATCGTCTGCACTCATAAGTTGTAGCATATCTACGCGTTTTCGATAAAGCAGCATTTCGGGGGTATTGAGTTCTGATAGATCATCAACAGGGTAAAAACTACTCAATGCTTCCACATCCTGTCCGCTATCAGCTAAGCTAAAATTGAAGATTTTGAAAATTTCTTCCCACTGCAAAAGATCGTAGCTGGCTTGAGTTCCCAATGCCACCGCAGATCGAATTCTGGTGGAGGCTCGATCAATTGGGTTTGGACTATCAGCAATCGCCATATCATCGTGCGTAGCCAACCAAAGCGATGCGCCTGCACCCGCCGAGACACCAAAGCAAGCAATTCGTTCGGGATCGATGTTAAATGTCTTAGCGTGGTGACGCAAAAACTGAATAGCACGCTTGCTATCCTCCAAAGCGCCCAGTACACCATTATCTGTCTGATCCAAAAAACGATAGTTGATACTCGCAAACGCAATGCCCGCTTCTAGGAATGCTTCTATTTCCGCCGCGAAGTCGTAAGCTTCCCGTTTGTCACCACGAATGAATCCGCCAGAATGAATAAAGACCACCAAAGGCGTAGGTTTTGTAGATGGCAGGGTGAAAATATCCAGCAAATTGCGCTCGTGTTGCCTGCTGTAAGGAATATTAGCAGAAAAGCGATAGTCGATACTTTCATCAATACCATCAATGGGCGCTTCCGTGTAAGTCAAGCTCAGGCTGGTCTCCCTATCTGTAAGTAGATCGAATGGTGCTGGAAAATCATCGCGGTTGCAAGCAGCAAAGAGAAGTAGTAAGCTCGTGCATAGCACATAGCATTGTAATCGGATCGGCATAGAATGATGTGTTTGTGTGTATCAATGGTCTGTTTTGGTATTTTTGTACACTAGCTTAATAGATGAGTAAAACTCCAAAAGGTTTAAAAATCTACTGGTGAAAGATCATTAATGCGAATAACGGGTAAGTTACTCCATTTTGTGGCAGTAATAGCTTTATACTTCATCAGGCTAAGAATTAAACTTTTATAGAGCGTCTTTTGCTTTTAGCTTTTTGCCTCCCGTCCGCGTTGCGGTTCATTCGCTTGAATGTTCTGCCACCCATCTACTAGCGTGGTTCGCTCACTTAAAAGTCCACTGGACTTTTACCCTGAGGATCGTTCGTTCACCCTTTGGGATCGCTCATTCATGCTAGCGGGTCTCTCCATTGAAAAAATACTTAATCTTTTCTGCAAGCACCATTGCGAGAATATCACCTCCTCGCCTTGGTAACTAAGGCTATCAGGCTGCGGACTTCTTCGTTCAGAAACAAAATACGCTCCTCTAAATTGTCTACTTCTCAACCTGATGAAGTATAGTAAACTTTTGAAATTTAGTAGCGTGTTTGGGATCGCGCAAAAAGTATGCTCAATTTGTGGCTATTGACCTAAATTATATCTGAGTCAAATACCAGGAAAAACGAGACTTCTATAGTCCTAAATTCTAATCTATCATTTTATTGAAGCAGTAGATTTTGCCCTGATCTGTTTTGCCTTCGTTGGAAATGTATAAGTTGCCTTGCTGATCGAAGCATAGTCCTTCGGGCTGTGTGTGAATTTTCTTGTCTAATTTTTCAATGTGTAAAACGATGCCTTCTTGGTCTAAAATCAAAAGTATTTTGCCCCGTGAAGAAAGGACATAAACTTGTTCGTTAATAGGATGTATAGCAACGGCAGAGGGCGCAAAGTCAAAGTCTTTTTCTCCAAATCTTTCCACCAATTTACTTTGCTTGCGGATCTGAGGATTCAATTTCAGGTATTGTATCATCTGCTTTTTTGATATATTCATATAAAAAACAGTATCTAATGCTTTGGTTGCTAAGTCAAAAGCGTAGATCGTTCGCTTACGATTATCTCCATTTTTGCAAGCGACCAGCAGCTTGTGTTGTGCTTTGCTGTAACCTAGTCCTTCCGCATCGTCTTCTTTGCTCAAATAGTCATTAAACTTTTCCACAACGACTTCCGACTGATTCATTTTCACTTCGTAAATAGTGCCAGTACTTTTCAAAACATAGATAGAGGTGTCTACCACTTCAACACCCTCGTAATCGCCAGCTTTCCAAAATAAAATGGAATCAACCACCGCTTTTGCCTGGATGTCAATTTTATAAATGATGCCACGTTCGTCCTGTACCGCCCAAATAAATCGCTGTTGATGGCAAAGGCTAATCCCAGATATTTCTTTTAGGTCAGGCGGTAAGGTGATAGTGTGATCGGGTAGCC
>JBCDKV010000586.1:0-3722 GCA_038746215.1 Bacteroidota bacterium
GCATTAGACCCTTACATTGATGCTATGCTAAAAGGAGACTCTAAAGGACGAGTAGTCGTTGAAATCTAAGTACACATTTGACTACCTGATACTTTGTAAGTAACGCTAGAGAAATAGATTTACATTCTTTAAGAGCTTATCTGGAGCAGTATTGAACTGTAAATCAGTAGTTTACGGTTCTGGCGAAGAAAATAATAGCGACTTTATCGAGATGCACTATATCTGAGTCAAGTGTCAAGAAAAATGAGATCTGTACAGTCGTTATTCGCATTTGTACCCAATACCTTCAAAACAAAACATCATGCAAGATTACAAATCACACTACCAAGAGAGCCTTGACCAGCCCGAGCAATTTTGGATGGAACAAGCCAAGTCCATTGAATGGTTCACACCGCCACCACAAGGCATAACAACAGATGAAAATGGCTTTTACAGATGGTACAAAGGCGGCAAACTCAATACTTCCTACTTGGCACTAGACTATCAGGTAAAAAATGGTAGGGCGGATCAGCTTGCTTTGATATACGAATCACCCGTCACTTATCAGGAGCGAACTTACACCTATCGGGAAGTCTTAGAAGAGACAGAATTGCTAGCAGGTGTATTGAAAGCGCAAGGAGTGGAAAAAGGGGACACCGTCATCATCTATATGCCGATGATTCCACAGGCAGTTTTTGCGATGCTGGCTTGTGCGCGCTTAGGTGCGATTCATTCGGTCGTATTTGGTGGCTTCGCGCCACGAGAATTAGCCATACGTATTGATGATGCCAAACCTAAAGCTTTATTGACGGCGAGTGCTGGCGTAGAGATAAAACGCGTCATTCAGTACAAACCTTTAGTGGACAAAGCCATCGAACTTGCCGAATATAAAGTCGAAAAAGTGATCGTTTGGCAGCGTCCTTTTGCCAAAGCAGGTATACAAGAAGGCAGAGATTACGATTGGAAAGTTTTACTGAAAGAAGCTACGCCTTGTAAATACGTAAGCTTAGATGCGACCGATCCTTTATACATTCTCTATACTTCTGGAACGACGGGTAAGCCCAAAGGTATCATTCGGGACAATGGTGGTCATGCGGTCGCGATGAAATATAGCATGAAACATGTCTATGGGGTTGAGTCAGGGGAAGTGTACTGGGCAGCCTCGGATGTGGGTTGGGTCGTTGGGCATTCCTATATTGTTTATGCGCCACTGATTCATGGCTGTACAACGATTTTATTCGAAGGTAAACCCGTCCGAACACCCGATGCGGGTACGTTTTGGCGCATTATTCAGCAATATCAAGTCAAAGTACTTTTCACGGCTCCAACCGCCATTCGAGCTATCAAAAAAGAAGATCCCAATGGCAAAAAGCACCAACGCTATGATACTGCTTGCTTGCGCAATTTGTTTTTAGCAGGTGAACGCTGCGATGTGGCGACTTACGAATGGGCAAAAAAACTACTCAATGTGGAAGTCATTGACCATTGGTGGCAAAGCGAATCGGGTTGGCCCATGATAGCGAACTCACTTGGCTACGGTGCTTTTCCCGTGAAACCAGGCTCAGCGACCTTGCCCGTTTGTGGCTACGACATTCAAATTTTGGATGAAGACGGGAATCAGCAGCCCAGTCATGCGGAGGGAGCAGTTGCGATTAAATTACCACTACCTCCCGGCTGTTTACCGACGCTTTGGAATAATAATGCTCGCTTCCAATCTGCCTATCTTTCCCGATACGAAGGCTATTATCTAGCAGGTGATGGCGGCTACAAAGATGAAGATGGCTATATTTTCATTACAGGTAGGATTGATGATGTAATTAATGTGGCAGGTCATCGGCTTTCCACCTCCGATATTGAAGAAGTAGTTGCTGCTCACGAAGCGGTGGCAGAATGTGCCGTAATTGGGATCGCCGATCCATTAAAAGGTCAAGTACCTATCGGTTTTGTGATCCTAAAAGGTGGCGTAGGCATCACAGAAGAAAGCTTGGAAAGCGAATTGATACAAATGGTACGGAAAGAAGTAGGGCCAGTGGCTAGTTTTAAAAGAGCAGTCATTGCCGAGCGATTACCTAAAACACGTTCTGGGAAAATACTTAGAGCCACCATGCGTGCCATTGCAGATAAAAAACCTTACACCATGCCCTCCACGATTGAAGATCCCACAGTATTAAAAGACTTAGAAGCATTGATGCTCGAAAAAGCGATTGGTGAGTAAAATGTACGAAGACTTTGACAAGTTGATACCCGCTTGACGTTCGGTTAAAATTTACTCAAATTCTAAAATATCAGCTATTGGCTCAAAGTTGCCTGTTTTCGGAAGATTCGAGAGATACAAGTCTTCAGAAAGCTTTAATAGTTGAATGATTTTTTTTACCTTGTCAGAACCACAAACTCCTGATTTCTAGTTCAATCCTGCTCCAAACAAGCTCTAATGTGCTTTCACTAAACAAAGCTAGCCCGATTTTGCTCCATCGCTTTCATCCTTTTTATCGCTTTTTTTGGATCATCTGCTTTAAAAATACTACTGCCAGCTACCAGTACATCCACGCCCGCTTGCAAGCATTTTTCGGCATTTTGTAAGCCCACGCCACCGTCCACTTCGATGAGCGTACCCGTATTTTTAATCGTAATCATGTCTTTGAGTTGCTTCACTTTTGGTAGCGTTTGGTAGATGAATTTTTGTCCACCAAAACCAGGATTAACGGACATGACCAATGCCAAATCCGTTATTTCTAGTACGTCTTCCAGTAGGCTTACGCTGGTGTGTGGATTGACTGCCACACCCGCTTTCACACCCGTCGCTTTGATCTGCATAATCGTGCTGTGCAGGTGTTTACAAGCTTCGTAATGCACCGTAATAATATCCGCCCCTGCTGCTCGAAACTGTTCAATGTAGCGTTCTGGTTGTTCGATCATCAAATGTACATCGAGCGGTTTTTGAGCAATGGATTTGATTTGTTCAATTAAAAACATCCCGAAAGAAATGTTTGGCACAAAGTGTCCATCCATCACATCCAGATGAAACCAGTCGGCTTCGCTCTGATTGACCATCTCAACAGCTTCGGATAGTTTTCGCCAATCGGCGGCAAGTAAGGAAGGGGCGACTAGGTGGTTCATAAGTTCTTTTTGTTTGAGTATTAAATATTATCTCACGACTGCTCCCGAATCTTCTGCTCCAAAGCCTTCGACGACGTACCCAAGCTTTGTGCCTTTTTCCATTGTTCCAGCGCAGCCGTTTTATCTCCCAGTGCAAACAGAATATCACCGTAATGTTCTACAAAAAGTGCAGTCTCCTGTTTTTCTAAGGCACTTTCTATCCACTTTTTGGCAGCTTTGAATTTTTGCTGTTGGTGCAACACCCAAGCGTACGTATGCTCCAAATACGCTTGATTGGGCTTTGCTTTGGTGGCTTTTTGTATCATGGCTTCCGCTTTTGCGAGTTGTTCGCCTCTTTCTGCTAAGGCGTAGCTGTAAGTGTTGAGCAAAGCCACCGAATTAGGTGCGATCTCTAGTGCCTGATTGAAACTTTTATCTGCATTTTCGGCTTGCTGCATATTTTCATAAGTCATCCCCATTTGCATCAATAAATCTAGTTTCAACTGTTGGTCTGCTCCGAACATAAAACTAGCCTCTTGAAAAATGTCGATGGCATCGTCGTATTCCCCCAACTGATTGAGTGCCAAACCATTCATCAAATAAACCCTCGCTTGATTCGGGAAAATATCTATCGCTTCTTCGGACAC
>JBCDKV010000587.1:0-3718 GCA_038746215.1 Bacteroidota bacterium
GTTTTTTATTGCAAAAGTTAATTTTTTATTTTTTGCAGGCATTAGGTAAAATATAAATGGTCGATACTAGAAAAAAGCCAATCTACGCCATCGTTTTATCTCTAAAAAGCTGATTAATGACTTCCAGCAATGATTGATCGTGCTTATTCACAATCGCTCTGCCATCAATTGCTTCCACTCGCGTCAATTCGCCCATCGTGCCAGTAGTGAAAACTTCATCTGCGATATAAAACTCCGTGATAGAAAGATTTTTTTCCTGTACCGGTAGTCCATTGGCTTCGCACAATTCCATGACCAACGATCTAGTAATCCCTGGCAAACAACTACTTGCAAAGGGCGTGTAAACGATGCCGTTCCGAATACAAAATAGATTGACCCCATTGGCTTCTGCCACGTAGCCATCCTTGTCCAGCATGATACCCGCATCCGCTCCAGCATGATTAGCCTCTATTTTTGCCAAAATATTGTTCAGCAAATTATTGTGATGGATTTTAGAGTCCAAAAACATCGGGCTGTTCCGACGAACAGAGGAAGTAATCAATTGAATGGCAGGCGGATAGACAGGAGGCTTCCACTCTGCTAAGACGATCAAGGTACACCCAAACTGATTCAATCGAGGATCCATACCAGAGGTCGTTTTTTTACCCCTCGTCAGCGTCAATCGAATATGCACACCATTTTCCATGTTATTGGCAGCCAGCGTATCGTAAATAGCTTTGGTGATAACTTCATTACTTGGTACATCTCGAAAAGCTAGGGCATGCGCAGAGTTTTGCAATCGCTCCAAATGTTTATCCAAGCAAAACACTTTCCCTTTGTAGACCCGCAATCCTTCCCAAACGGCATCGCCACCTTGCACCACACTATCAAAAACCGATACTTTGGCTTCCGATCTATGGTATAGCTGACCGTCGATATAGACTTTAATATTCTCGTTTTTCGGATTGAATTGTTGTAGCATGATTTGTTGTTTTTAAGATTTTATGGTTTTATTGTGCTATTGTTTCATGGCTTCATGGTTCTATTGTTTCATGGTATGTGCTATCTACTTCTTGAGCTATTTAAGTTTGTACTTAGTTTGGGTTCTTATCCAGAACTTCACAAATAGCAGCATCATACACCATGTAAAAATATATTTTAGGTCTACACTACTGGACATTTCTAATTTCAACACATAGTCACATAGAGATACATAGCTGTTATGTCCTGATTTTCAGCAATCTATCTTAGTTTTCTTAGTATCTTAGTGGTTTATTTTACCCTAATGTCCAGTAGTATATTTTAGGCCCATAAAAACGCCCAAACTAGTGAAAATAAAAGCACTTGACTTCTATTTTCAGTCTACTCTAACTATCCATGCAACAATGCAACAATGAAACCATGAAACAATAGAACCATGCAACAATGAAACCATGAAACTAAATCGCCTCCTCCAACAAAGCCTCATAGTAGGGCAAACAATCCGCTGCTAGCTGCTCCAAATGCGGCGGCAGATCGATGTTTTTGCTTTCGTAAACTCGGAAGCCCGTAGATTGATGGACGTTTTTGTACCAATACTTTGCCCAAATGCCATCTTCTGGTCTTGCTCCTGCTTGCCAATGCAACATAGCAGGTTGAAATGAAAGTTGCAAGCAGCGACACAATTTTTTAAGTGTGGCTTCTACTGCTCGGAGTAGTTTCACTGCATCTACTATGGCAGTAAGTTGATTGATTTCTTTAAGGTATTGCATTAACGCAAACTGCTGTTCGATACCTACATCCTGCATACTCGGATTAGGGATGACTTTGGCATACGAATGAATGATTAATCGAGGATCACGAATCAATAAAACATTTTCCATTTTGGCTAAAAAAGACCAATCTAATTCGATTAGATGATGCGTCATTTGCTTGAATAGTACGTTGTCGGTCGCAAAAGGCTTGTGCAGCATGGCTTCCACTACTTTTGCGCCGTTTTGTTCCATGCTATTCCTAATTTCTACGCTTGCTGGATGAGTGACCGCAGTATCGGTATGCTTTAAATAATGCGCATATAAAGGTTCATCTACGACGGTAAAGTCATCGCGTTGGGCAAAAGAATACATCAAAGCAGTGGAAATATTTCTTGGACTAGACCAAAAATTGATTCGTTTCATACGCTCTATTTTGAAGGCACAATTTGATAAATTTTGGGACAATTTTAAAAAAAGTCAAAGCTTATGCAGCGTAAAGTCTAATACTCGATAATGAAATACTGTACGAAACATTTTTAATCAAGTATCAGGATACTTTATCAGAGAGATATAAAAGGAAATGCAAATCATTGAGCAAATACAAAATTTAATGGCAAATCGATCATGGTTTCTTATCGTGGCAGTGCTATTGGCTTGCAATCCTGATGATTTTGATGTGGTAGAAACGGTAGAAGAACCCATTGTACCCGAAGTAACTTACACCAATGCGCTAATCAATAGAATAGTGAGCAATACTAGCAATGGGAAGATCGAACTGGGATGTTTTAGCCTACGACTACCGTTTATGCTCACAGCTAAGGATGGCACAATCCATACGATTGACCAGCAAGCTGCCTTTGAACTACTGCTAAATGACCTGCATTCCATAGCTGATTTCGTCTATCCGCTAAACATCCAATACGATAACGGGACAAATAAGGAAATTGGTGATGCCAAGACACTAGGAGCGGCTTTCGCGAGCTGCTTACCCGAAGCTGGCTGGTCAGAAGATCGCTTCCCTGCCTACTCAATTAATTACGAGAACTCCTGCTACCAACTGGTATACCCACTCACTTTGAGCAAACAGGATGGAACAATGGTAAAGATAGAGGATGAGCAGGCATTAATGGTACTATTGGCACACGAAACGCTGGCATTTTTTGAATTTCCGCTCCAGGTTTTGAATGAAGCAGGGAGCTTGATTGAAATGCTGACCGCAGATCAGCTTTTATCCGCCATTTTGGGTTGCAGCGGCTTTGATCTGGAGGGTTTTGCTATCGAAGATGACGCCTTGCTGATGGAGTGCTACAAAATCGACTACCCGATAAAAGTCATACTAGCAAACGGCGCAATATCTAATGTAGCCAATCACGAAATTCTGTGCTATTTGATGCTAGAAGGACAAATTTACGATTTTGTCTATCCCTATCATCTCATTGATTCTGTAGGGACTAAAAAGGAAATTGCTTCTGAGTATCATTTGGAAACAGCCCTTTGGGAGTGCCCAGACTATGAGTATATAGGAGATGAACTCTACATTTTATACTTGGGCGCAGCCCCTTGGGATAGAGGTGCTTGTTTTAAGATAAAGTTCCCAGTAGTGGCTAATGCGGTGCCTTTTGACACGGGAAGTCCAATAAATGTAAGAATTACGAATATAGACAGAATGGCGGATGTAATTTTCAATAATAGAATAAGTCAACCCGTCTACCCCATCACTTTGTCCTTATTGCCGAGCAGAACAGAGGTCGTAGTTAGGAACTTTAGCGACTTACAAGCAATCATGGACAATTGTTTTTAGCAATACTCCAAATGAGCCTAATTCGACCCCTTGAGATCGCGCAACAATTATGCCTAAAAGTTTTGGGGACGGAAATACAAAACGACTCAACACAGACACTTGGAAATAAACAAGCATATCATAGAACAATGTAAACGCAAAGATGAAGCGGCTTATCGGTCGATTTATCAAGCGTATGCGCCATATGTATATGCAATTATTAAAA
>JBCDKV010000588.1:0-3716 GCA_038746215.1 Bacteroidota bacterium
ACCCAGTCCAATGCAAGCCCCTGAAGTAATTGTATTAGAAGAGGTGACAAAGGGATAAGTACCAAAATCAATATCGAGCATAGAGCCTTGCGCGCCTTCTGCCAATACTTTTTTACCCTGCTGCAAAGCTTCGTTAATGTAGTATTCTCCCTCGACAAATTGCAAATCTCTCAGTTGCTCAATCGCCTCAAACCACTGCTGTTCTTCTGTCTCTAGCTCAAACTCGACATCTGGGTAAATACTGCCCATTTTAAGGTGCTTATCGCGCAGTTTTTCGTAACGTGTTCTGAAATCGGACTGCAAAATATCACCGACTCTCAGGGCATTTCGACCCGTTTTGTCCATGTAGGTGGGACCAATGCCACGCAAGGTAGAACCTATTTTGGCTTCCCCTTTGGCTGCTTCGGAAGCCTTGTCTAAATAACGATGGGTCGGTAAGATAAGGTGTGCTTTTTTAGCAATCAGTAGGCGATCATGGTATTCGATGGCAACGCTATCCAAAAGTGCAATTTCTTTCAGCAGCGTAATTGGGTCTATGACAACTCCATTACCGATTAAATTGATGAGATTATCCCTGAAAATACCAGATGGAATGGTATGTAACACGTATTTTTTTCCGTCAAATTTGAGGGTATGCCCTGCGTTTGGCCCACCTTGGAAGCGAGCCACAATGTCGTAATTGGGCGCTAAGTAGTCTACAATTTTGCCCTTTCCTTCGTCGCCCCATTGCAGACCTAAAACTACATCAACTGTCATATTTATGCGTATGAGTGTATTTTTAAAAAGCTGCAAAAATACAAAAAAGGACAAGCATCTGAATTAGGTGGGTACAAAGTTTTAAGTATGCTTGTTGCTCGATCTCAAGAACACTCTCAGATTTATTCCAAGCACTATTCAGAACTTCGTACACGCCTATTTTCAAATTGCTAATCGATGGTAAGCTGACCTGCCAATAGCCAATGCGAATAACGGGTAAAATACTCCATTTTGTGGCAGTGATAGTTTTACTAAACTTTTAAGCCTTAGTAAAGCGTTTGAGATCGTGCAACAAGTATGCCCTAAGGTTTTTATGGACGGAAATTACGGAGCATACTTGTTGCTCAATTTGCGGATATTGACCTGCACTATATCTGAGTCAGATGTCAAGAAAAATGAGATACGTACAGTCGTTATTCGCATCAAGTGTACATTTCTTCTATTTCATCCGCAAATTTTTCTAAAATCACGCGGCGTTTCAATTTCATCGTCGGTGTGAGTTCGGCAGTAGAACCATCCGTTTTGGTGGGTTCCCATTCTGCATCTAAGAGTCGGAATTTCTTGACTTGCTCGATGTGACTGAACTGTGGATTGCATTGATTGATGGTCTCTTGATAACGTGCAATCACTTTATCGTTCTTGATCGCATCACTTCGCCCTGTCCAAGTAACATTATTGTTTTCACACCAATCTTTCAGTGCTTCTTCCGAAGGTACGATAAGGGCAGAAACGAATTTACGCTTATCACCTACAACCATCATTTGCTCGATCAAGAAGTCTTCGCGCATCTTGCCTTCGATTGGTGCAGGCGCGACGTATTTACCACCCGAGGTTTTGAGCAGTTCTTTCTTGCGATCTGTAATTTTCAAGAATTTGCGTCCACCTGACTCTACGAATTTACCCACATCACCCGTTCTGAACCAGCGTTTGCCATCCATTTCTTTGAAGACTTCGGCGGTTTTTTGTGGCTTGTTGTAGTAGCCCTGCATCACATTAGGCCCGATGGCTAAAATTTCACCTTCGCCTTCTCGGTAGTCCCCTTCGCTTCGATCAATCAACAGAGTCACGCCATCAATGATAGGTCCAGTCGTTCCAATCATCGCCATGCCCTTGCCATATTCATTCAAGGTTAGTGTAGGAGAAGTTTCTGTCAAACCGTAGCCTTCGCGCACTGGAATGCCCGCCGCAGAAAAAACACGCAATATTTTGGCAGGACAAGGCGCAGCACCCGTGATGATACCTTTCACATTACCGCCCAGTGCTTCTCGCCATTTGCTGAAGATAAGCTTATCGGCGATACTACGCTTCAAGGCAGCAAAACCACCATATTCCTTATCGTATTCGTAATCGTCGGTAAGGCTCAATGCCCAAAAGAAAAGGCTTCGCTTGATGCCCGTCAGTTCTAGTCCTTTGTTGTAGATAGCCTCGTACACTTTCTCAAGCAATCTCGGGACAGTTGTGAAGAAAGTAGGCGCAATCGTACGCAGATCACCCGTGTCGCCACCTAGGTTATCCGTACCCGTATAGTACACATTCACGCCCGTGAAAGCGTAAGTGTAAGAAGCCGCCCGCTCAAAAATATGACAAAGCGGTAGAAAACTCAGGACTTTATCCCCTGTATCGGCAGGTAAGGCTTTGGAAGTACAATTGACGATATGCGCGACATTAGTATGTGTCAGCATTACCCCTTTCGGACGACCCGTTGTTCCAGAAGTATAGATCAAAGTTGCCAACTGTTCAGGGTCGATAGCTTCGCTTAAAGTTTTTACCTCTTCTACCCTACTTTCATTCCAGATATCTTCCCAGTGTTTTTTGCCTTCCTCTTTCTCTATGGTATAAATATCTTTCAACGAAGGGACATTTTTTTGTGCCTCCCTTACTTTATCATACAAATCACCTGGACCAACGAAGGCATATTTGATTTCCGCATCATTTAGGATGTATTCGTATTCCACGGCACTAATCGTTGGATATAACGGTACATCCACTACCCCAATTTGCAGTGCTGCCAAGTCTAATATCGACCATTCAGGTCTATTTTTATAGCTGACTATAGCAATTTTATCGCCTTCTTTTAGTCCCAAGTCCAATAAGCCTGCCGCCATCTTTAGCGACTGTTCTATCATGTCGTTAGTACTGTAAGTTTGCCATTCTCCATCTCTCTTTCCCGCAAAGGCGACCTTTTGTGGATAGTTCGCTTGTTGGTAATAGATGTAATCAAAAAGCCTATCTGTCCGCATTGTTTTGTTAATTTTTATGTATTAAGTTATATGTGTTAAGTAAAATGATATGGTTGATCCAATAGCTACCACAAAATTTTCTGTCTAGCTGTCAATGTTGTTTATTCGTTGATGATCTACGAATAATCGTCTGTTGGACACTTCAACGATTCCAATGCCTCAGCCTATCCCAATAATGATTGTAATTTCATGGCTAGCCCCATATCTCCTTTAATCTTGACTTTGCCTGTCATAGTTGCCATCATTGGATTGAGTTCTCCTCTTTGCAGTTTCAGGAGCGTCTCCATTGAAGTTTTAATGGTGCAATCTGCTTCCTTATCTTCTTCGGTCACTACGTTTTCGCCGCCCGAACCATCTATAAATACCATGTTACCATCCAAATCAAATTTGATCGTTCCACCAATAGGTGCGGCTTTTTTGGCTTGTTCGTTAATGCCCGCTAATAATGCTGATTTGTCCATATATCAATATTAAAGTTTAATGATTCATCGGTAAATTTATCGAAATAAAAAATTGTGCAAATATTACGCTCGTCATTTTTTTACAGAAGCGTACTAAAGCCTTCTCTATGCGCTACTAAAGTTACCGAAAACCTAATTTAGTTAATTGCACAAGAATAGCGAATATTCGCCAATTTCCCCAACAAATAAAAAGATTATGACAGTTCAAACAAATTTTATGTGTTTTGGATGTTAGAAATCGGCAAGAATTTATTAGCGC
>JBCDKV010000589.1:0-3705 GCA_038746215.1 Bacteroidota bacterium
AAGTCTTGATTTTTTTGTTTCTTTTTGTATCAAGACAAAAAGAAAAGGCTGATTTTTGTCAAAATGTCCAGTAGTCTACAACGCATTAATAAAACTAAGATAATTTGCTGAAAATCAATCCATAAAAACTATGTGCTTATATGTGACTATGTGTTAAAAATTAAAAATGTTCAGCAGTCTGATTGCTAGTCAAACACGTAAATCTATTGCTGATACAACATTAGATTACAGAACAAAAGAGAAGCGGATTACATAGCTGCACTTGCCGCTTTTCTTAGTGTACTTAGTGTTTCAACTTGTGTTTTATCCAGTAGTATATACAAGACTAATAATCCAGCAAATACCGAATCTTTTCCTTCACCTTATCCACATTCGGCAACATTCGCTGCTCCAATACACTGTTCAAGGGAATGGCAGGCATATTTTCTGCCCCCAAAGTGAGTACGGGTGCATCCAAATCGCGAAAACACTCAGCTTGAATACGTCCAGATAAGCTGCTAGCAAAGGAAGGTTGTGCGGCTTCTTCGGTCAAAACCAGACAGCGATTGGTGCGCTTCACCGATTCAAAAATAGTCGCTTCGTCCAAAGGATAGAGTGTTCGTAAATCAATGATTTCTATAGGCTCTTCCAATTGTTCTACCGCATTGCACGCCCAGTGTACGCCCATCCCGTAAGTGACGATAGTTAGACGAGCTGACTGCTCATTGGCTTTCGGAGCGATCAACTTGGCTTTGCCTAGTGGTAGTACATAATCCGCTGCGGGTTCGATGGTTTTCGCACGATTTGTGCCTTGCATTTTTGACCAATACAAACCTTTATGTTCTAAGATGACCACGGGATTGGGATCATGATAAGCGGCTTTCATTAGCCCCTTTAAATCTGCGCCATTGCTAGGATAGACAATTTTGATACCTCGAATTTGCGTCAAGACCGATTCCACACTCGAAGAATGGTAAGGGCCGCCACTGCCGTAAGCGCCAATGGGTACACGTAGCACCATACTGACGGGGTATTTACCATTGGACAAATAGCAAGAACGGCTCACTTCCGTGAATAATTGGTTCAGACCTGGCCAGATATAATCTGCAAATTGCACCTCCACGATGGGCTTCAAACCCACTGCCGACATCCCTACCGTCGAGCCAATGATGAAGGCTTCTTGTATGGGCGTGTTGAAGACGCGATGTTCTCCAAATTTCTGGGCTAGTGTTGCTGCTTCTCTAAAAACACCACCGAGTCTTGCACCAACATCTTGGCCGTAGAGCATAGCTTTTTTATCTGCTCGCATGATCTCTTCTACGGCGTGCAAAGCACTGTCCACCATGACGCTGGCTTTGCCATCCGCAGGTGTTCTAGTACCTGTTTCTAATTCTACGGGCGTAGGGGCAAATGCGTGGGTGAATAAATCTGCTGCCTGTGGGTCTGCTGCTTGTAGTGCCGCCTCAAAATCTTCCGCTACGAGTTGTTGAGCAGCTTGCTCCAAATCATTCAGTTCTTGGGGCGTAAAACCACGATCTAACAATTGTCCTTTCAAAATCGGGTAAGGGTCACTTAGTCTAGCGGTCTCCAAATCGTCCCGATACCACTCCATCCGCACCCCAGAAGTGTGATGATTGAGTAGGGGTACGTTGGCATGTACCAAAAATGGACGGCGTTCGCTCCGAATAGTTCGGATGACTCGTTCCAATTTTGCGAAAGCGGTCAAGAAGTCGCTTCCATCCAGACTAATCGCTTCCAAACCCTTAAATCCAGCCGCGTATTCGGCAGCATTCTGAGCACGAGTCTCATCGGACTTCGCCGAAATATCCCATTCATTATCTTGCACTAAATAGAGGATCGGCAACTGTCGCAAAGTAGCCATTTGGAAAGCTTCTGCGACCTCCCCTTCTGTCACCGAAGCATCGCCAAGCGAGCAGACGACAATACCATCGCTTGTCTCCGCGATGTCTAATTGTTCTTTGTATTGTAAACCCATTGCAGCACCCGTCGCAGGAATAGCTTGCATACCGGTCGCCGAAGATTGGTGCGGAATCTTAGGCTTATCCGCATCTTTCAAACTGGGATGTGCATAGTAGGTACGACCACCCGAAAAAGGATCATCGCGTTTTGCCAGTAATTGCAACATTAAATCGTAAGGACGCATACCAATACCCAACAACATAGCATCGTCGCGATAGTAAGGATAGAGGTAATCTTGCGCTTGTAATTGCAGGGCGAGTGCTAACTGGATAGCTTCGTGTCCTCTGGAGGTCGCATGCACATATTTAGATACCAATTTGAAGTTGGCTTCGTACAATTCGGTCATTGCTTTTGCGGTACAAAGCAACTTAAAACCCTTAGTAAGCGTAGCTCTGCCGATTCTATTTTTCGTCCGTACCATTGAGTCTGGTTTTGGGGAACTTGTAAAGTATCATTAGGGGTGGTGTACGAAGTTTTGAGCAATGCTTGGAATAAATCATTAGTAAAGCTCTTGATAATGGGCATACCTGTTGCTCAATCTTCTTACATTGACTCAGGGTGTTTTCAAATAAAATGTCAACAAAACTAAGACTCCGTACAATCCTAAAACATAATCTACAAATTCCCTTATTCAATCATTTCTGGAATTAACACAAGACTTTGAAAGTAAATATTTCATATAAAATTAAACCATTTTAATCAAATCATCTTTACTTATCAATATTTTAGAAAAATATTCTAACACATAAATTTTAACAGCAAATTTTACTTTCCGTAGATAGAAAAACATCAGTTTTTAGAAAAATAATCTAAACATCACCAGAACAAAACAATGATCTAAATGATCGAAAGTATTCCATATTTTATATAGTCAAAATACTAATTACAAAATATAATATGAATTTAGATGATACCGATAAGGAAATCCTAAGACTCTTGCAGCAAGATGCCAAAATGACCATCAAAGAGCTTTCTAGCCAATTGAGCCTTTCTGCTACGCCCATTTACGAGCGCATTAAGAAGATGGAACAAGCAGGTATCATTAAAGCCTATGTTGCTCTGATTGATGCGGATAAAGTGGGTAAAAAACTGAATGCCTTCGCAAATATTTCCATCAAAGATCATTCAAAAAGTGCGGTGACGACCTTCGTGCAGGCAATCGAAGCCTTTCCAGAAGTGATGGAGTGCCACTACGTATCTGGCAACTATGATTTTCTCATCAAAGTGCTGGTGGAAGACATGGAAAACTATAATCATTTCATCATGGAGAAGCTGTCCGCCGTATCGAATATCGGCAAAGTAGAAACGCTATTCTCCTTGTCTACTAGCAAGCGGACGAGTGCGATACCGATGTAATACATTGACACGCCCTGATCGGTAAGCCCTAAGGATTGCCGAGCAGTTTCTACAGTTCGATTCAACTATCGCTCGCAAGCAAATAAATATCATCCTCTGCAACAAAAAGGGGTTTTTGGGTTTTCCTCTGTGCTATTCTTTGAAAAAGAGGTGAAGAATGGACAAGTTTATCCACTTGCTTGACATTCTTTCTTGAAAACAAAATGAGAAATGAAATTTTTCATTTTGTTTTCAAGAGACCCTTCGGACAAAAATGATGTTGTTTTTGATGATTTTTGGTAAAAATCATCAAAAACAACAGCCTTTTTGTCCGGAGGGTCTCTTGAAAACAAAATGAAAAATTTAATTTATCAATTTTTTGTCAATAAAGAATGTCAAGCAAGTGGATAA
>JBCDKV010000590.1:0-3684 GCA_038746215.1 Bacteroidota bacterium
GGTCGCAGTCCACGCTTAAATGGTAGGCGACTTGTACGTTGTAAAAGCAAATGAAGAAACCAACGTTCCGTCGCAGTCCACGCTTAAATGGTAGGCGACTTGTACTTTTCAAAAATACTTGGATGTCACCAATGCAATTTGTCGCAGTCCACGCTTAAATGGTAGGCGACTTGTACACTAGAATACGTTCCAGGGCTTCATGAAGAAACCGTCGCAGTCCACGCTTAAATGGTAGGCGACTTGTACGCTCAAGGTTCCTTTTCGCAAAGGCTAATTTTTTGTCGCAGTCCACGCTTAAATGGTAGGCGACTTGTACCCTGTACGATCGTATAATACTGAAAATCAATGAGTTGTTTTAAAATTTGTGTCATGAGACGGTCAGAAATCAAGTATTAAGAATTTAACAATGTGTTTTGGCTGTTTTATTGATATGGTTTTTTGTGACATTTTTGATCAGAAAAAATCGATAAGTAACTGATTATCAATAGGTTATATTTTTCCTAAACAAAACGTATATAGCGGTTTTAACAATATGAGCCTAAAAATGATTTCTGAAATTTGCTTTTATAATAAACTGGTACAGAGCGTTATAAAAACGTTAATTTCATCATAATTTTTTCAAAACTTTGTTGTATATTTATATTGTTAATATGTCAAAGAGCTTTTTTGTTGTTTTTGATTATAGTTCTACACAAGATAAAAATTTTTTGCCATTTTTCCCTAAAGTGCATGAAAATTATGAAAAAATTAGTGCCAATGAAATACAGTTTCACTACTCATTCGTCTTGTGCGTGATAATCTTTTCTTTTCCTTAGGTCAAGAAAGGAGCTATACTGTCTTTGGGGTAGGGAAAACACGCCTATTTTATTGGTGATTGAATGATGCAGTGATCAGATAGGCTTTCTATTGTACGATCACTAGTCAAATGATCACTAGCACCTGAGAATAAATTTGTACTTCCTTGCACCGAATCGAGTATATATAGAATCGTGAAAATTGGATTTTCATTGATTCTTGTTATTTTTTCATTTAGAAAACAACCGATGATGATTGAGGCAAACCCGAGGTCTAAGCGCCTGCCACTTCTAAGTCAGGACAAAGCATGCGTTCAAGTAGCAGAGGAAGCACTGGCGCAGCTACTGCCCAACCTCCAAGAAAAAGCAACCATTAGACAAATCCTGAACCAATACCTCTTCAGCCCTACTGCCCTTCAGGATATACACAGCATCCGCCATTATTTGAACAGACTACCCACCGAAAATACTTTTTTGGAAGAGTTTCTCAGCGTGATAGAAGGACTGAAAGTGGCAGTAGATTTGTTCGGCTTACAATCGCCTAAACAGCTAAATACCTGGATGGAGCGGAAAAAGCGACAACACTTTACAAAAATCGCTCGAAGTATCACCTACTCTTTTGTTTTCTTCCCTATTTACTGTTTGAGCGGACAATTATAGAATACATACTACTATTCAGTGGCATCAGCCGTAAATCATTCACAATGGTTTACGGCTATTTTTTTATCCTACTAATGTAAACTTAAGGTTAATTTTTGCATAAGTCTAAAATTTCTGTTCAAAATAAAAGCACTTTGAAATATAAATCATGGGGGCATTCGTCCTACTGATACAAACCGAAACTTGTAGACTATTTATGACTAAATCTTTTAAGTATGAACAGAGACGACTTCTTCCTTCAACTGTTCCAAGATCACCATGATTTGCTTTACAGCCACGTATTGAACCGCTGTAAAAAATACGATCATCCCGTTGCTACTGCTGACGATTTGATGCAAGATTTCTATTTAAAGGTCTTGACTCACACGGAGCAAATTAGGCTTCAGTATGAAATCTGGAACATTGCTTATCTTTTCACTACATTGAATAATTTACTGACCGACTATCATCGTTCTAAGCAACGTCGATTTGCACTTTATGAAAGTCAGGCCTACGGTAAGTCAGATCGTTACGAAATGGACGATATCAAGCAAGATGATTTTTTATCCAATGTGTTGACAACGAATCAGTTGAGCTTACTTTCTTATCCCGAAAGAAGCTTGCTACATAGTCGCTATAAAAAGGAAATGACCTATGAGCAAATTGCTGATTTCCACAGGATGCCAATTGGCACGGTAGCCAATCGTTTAAAGCGCGCCTTGGATAAATTACGGAAACAAGCAGGAACGCACCGAAGCGATAGTTGAACACAACACAACCAGATGAAAATGACTGCTAAGCATTAGTTGATAAACGAACCCTTAGCAGTCAGTAGGGCAAAATACGCCTTCAAACACAATTGACTATGAACAATGAATCACTATTGCAGCAAACTAACTCGTTTAGAAAACCATTTAACCGCTTTAATAACAGTACGCACACAGACCAAATAAAAGGCATAAAAAGCACAACAGTTTAAATATTCCGACCAACGAAGTCCTTCAAGCACTCGAACATTCAAACAAGCGAAGCCCTTCAAACAATCGAACAATCAACCATTCCAACCGAGTAAATTATTTACAAACCAATAACATCATCTTCTTATGCTGATACTACTTAGTTGGTGGGCAGGAATTCGCCTGCTCCTAGTCATCGCAGTCTTTGCAAGCGTTCTTCATTTGCTACGGGACATCACTCGACCCTTAATCACTCGATTCATTCCCGTACAGCGAAGGATGCAGCAAGGTTTTTTCAAACTACAAAATCGGCTGACCATTGGTACGAATTTATTACTCGCTACCGCCGCCGCCTTCAGCCTACATTTGTTGTTGCTACAGCTCCCTTTCGGGCCGCAACCCACAGCATCAGAAACCCCCAAAGTCGAACGCTTTCAGTTGTTGCCACCGCTGTCCACTGGCAATAGACCAGATACAGAACAAGCTACGGATACGCCAATTCCTTCCGTCGATAGCGACAGCACAAACAACGAATTGCCAGCACCGCCCACCGATGTGCCAAACGCTGATCACGTGCAGTTTTATGTGCAAATTGGTGCTTTCGAGCGCGAGCAAAATGCCCTGAACCTACAAAACCGTTGGCACAACCAAAGTCGGCATCAGGTTTGGACGGCTTATGTAGCTTATGATCGCGTTCCTTACAAAGTCTTTATTGGTCCATTCCCAGCACGAAAAGCCGCTAATGCCTATCGCGCTGCCCTACGCATCAAGAGTTTTCCGCGATCCAGTGAAGAGGTACAAATCGAATGGATGGAGTAAGCCCCGTAGTCCAAGGAAATCGGTTGGGTCTTTCGGTTGGTGTTGGTGGAGGTCGTCGGGGGACGGCTTCCACTTTTTTGGGAATGTTGGATTGTGTGAATATTTGAGTGTGCGAGATAGTCTGCGAAGCTTGCGAAAAGGATTTGGTGGAATGGGTAGCTTTGTAAACTTGGAAATGTTCGAGTGTGAGAATGCTTAGTTCGGGACAGATTGTGAAAACGCTACGTATTATAGTTTGTCGCATTCGAACAATCAAACATTCTAACATTCGTACAATGGTAGGCGACTTGTACGTGTGTTCTTTTGGAAGCATTCGTCTTGCCCGCCCGTCCGCTAGCGGTTCTCTCCGCCAAATCTTCTTAAGATTTGATCCTTCGTACCTGCTCACCCATCCGCATGCGGTTCACTTCATCAGCAACACTCAGTTGCTGGTTTTGCTTAGGCAAAACTGCATTGCGTTCATGCTACGTTCTTAC
>JBCDKV010000591.1:0-3660 GCA_038746215.1 Bacteroidota bacterium
CTGGGAAAAGTGATTCAAAGCGATAAATCAAGTCTCTCGAAGTCAGATTGGTAGCCGTCGGCATCATAACGAAACCGCCTTTGATGGTAGCTAGGAAGCTGATCCAATTGGCAGGAACCAATGGCAAAAGAGAATAAATATGATCGCCTTGCTTGACCTTATGGCTTCTCAGTAAATTAAGCAATTGATTGGCCGCTTCGTATATTGTTTGAAAGGAATATACCTTTTCTTGCTCGTAGTAACGCCAAATCAAAGCACGTGCTTCCCCAAAAGACTTGACATTTAGATCGTAGAAAATTTCTTCCACCCAATTGAAGTAAGTTGGTTTGTCCAGTGATAAGGCTTTGAGTTTTGAAAATTCTTGCTGATAGATATGGCTTCGAGCTTGCTCGAAAAAAGCTGGTATGTTCATTGTTTTTGCTTGAATTAGGCGTAGGAAAATGGATAAAGTATTTGAGTTCAAAAGGGACGCCCAAATTGCTAATTTTTATGAAATAAAATCAAGGGCGTACGAAGTCTTATTTTACTTAAAAAAAGCCTGAGTAAATGTAAGAAAATTGAGCAACAAGTATGCTTAATAGGTCTCTTCGGACGGAAACACAAATTTTTCTGAAAAAATTTGTGTTTCCGTCCATAAAAACTCTTTAGGCATACTTGTTGCGCGATCTCAAGGTATTGATCAAGACCTATTTCGAGCATTGCTCAAAACTCTGTATAGGGCTAAATAAAAATTAGCACTTCGAGTACTAAAGTGTCAACTAATTTTACGATTCAGATAAACATGTCAAGTAGGTGTAGGAAAATGGGTTAAGCAAGGCTTTGTTCACCTTAGAAGAGTACTCACTACGAACAAGTACCTTTACAAGATGATATGCTGGTAGGATTCAGAAAGAAAAAAGTTGGTTGTTCCGTTAGTTTGGGAATTTTTTACAAGTTTCCTGTGTAGGTTGCTACGAGGCAACGACTTCGACGGGTGCTAAATTATCAATTTCTTCGTCTGTAAATATGCGAGAACGAATAATGAATCGGATGCCCATTGGGATTTCTAAAGAGAAGCTAGCACCACGCCCTTTGGTCACGTCTACCATCAGTTGGGTGTGTTTCCAATACTCAAACTGGTCTTTAGACATATGAAAATCGCAACCGTGGATCGTGCCTAGGAAAACATCGGTTTCGTTGAGCATCAATTCGCCCTTTGGAAAACACATAGGCGCAGAACCATCACAACACCCACCACTCTGATGAAACATCAATTCGCCGTGTTGATCTCTCAATTCGTCGATCACTTTTTTTGCCGCCTCCGTGACTAATACTCTTTTTACCATGATTGTATGTGTTGTCTGTTAAATAAGTAACGGTCAAATAATAACTTCCCGATTTATGACGGCATCTTTTGCCCTGTTACTGTGTTGAAAAGCCTCGCTAGCCGAAAGGATACCTACCTTTTTCGCCTCGTATCAGAACAAAATCTGCTCGGTCAAAATGCGGAACTTATTTTTTGTCCGTTACTAAAAGAGCAAATAGCGAGTGAAGCCTTACAATATTTGCTTTCTTTTTACTCGCTATTTGCATCAAAAAGTATCCAGTAGATAGGTAGATTACATGATGTGTTCTACCTACATTAACTTATCCTAAAAGAAGCCCATGGCGTTCTTATCGTAAGAAATCAGCATGTTCTTCGTCTGGCGGTAGTGGTTCAGTATCATTTTGTGCGTCTCTCTACCAATACCTGATTTCTTATAGCCTCCGAATGGTGCGTGTGCTGGATACAAATGGTAGCAATTGACCCAAACGCGACCCGCCTTGATACCTCTCGAAATCTGGTAAGCCTGATGCGTATCTCTCGTCCAGACACCTGCGCCTAATCCATAAAGCGTATCATTGGCAATCTCTAGTGCTTCTGCTTCGTCTTTGAAAGTCGTTACACAAACCACTGGACCGAAAATTTCCTCTTGGAAGACTCGCATTTTATTGTTGCCTTTCAATATGGTTGGTTTGATATAGAAACCACCAGAAAGTCCATCGTGGTAAGCAGCTTCTCCACCCGTCATCACTTCGCAACCTTCTTCCTTACCAATTTCGATGTAACGCAAAATCTTCTCGTATTGATCGTTAGAAGCCTGTGCACCCATCATGGTCGTTGGATCGAGTGGGTGTCCTAATTTGATCGCTTCTGTACGCTCAATAACGCGCGCCATGAACTCGTCAAAGATGCTTTCTTGCACCAACATTCGAGAAGGACAAGTACAAACTTCTCCCTGATTCAAGGCAAACATCACTGCACCTTCGATACACTTATCTAGGAACTCATCATCTTTATCCATTATATTGGCAAAGAATACATTAGGTGATTTTCCACCCAATTCCAAAGTGACAGGAATAATATTCTTAGACGCATATTGCATAATTAGCTGTCCAGTAGTCGTCTCTCCAGTGAACGCCACCTTATTGATGCGAGGATTGGATGCCAATGGTTTACCAGCTTCCACACCAAATCCGTTCACGATATTCAACACACCTGCTGGCAAAATGCCTTCTATCATTTCCATCAAAATCAAAATGCCTACTGGTGTTTGCTCGGCTGGCTTCAAGACAACGCAATTACCCGCTGCCAAAGCTGGCGCGACCTTCCAAGCTGCCATCAAAATTGGGAAATTCCAAGGAATGATTTGCCCGACTACCCCTAGTGGCTCCAAGACATTCATGGAGACGGTATTCGCATCCAATTCACTTACCGTGCCTTCTTCTGCTCTAATCACACCAGCAAAGTAGCGGAAATGGTCAATCGCTAACGGTAAATCAGCCGCCATCGTTTCGCGTACTGCCTTTCCATTATCCCAAGTCTCTGCTCTCGCTAATGCTTCCATGTTTTGCTCCATCACATCCGCAATCTTTAATAATAGATTACTTCGGTGTGCAGCCGAAGAGTTGTTCCACTCGGGAGCAGCCGCCCAAGCAGCATCAATGGCTTTCTCAATATCTTCTTTCGTAGAACGAGGAATGCGCGTGAAGCTATTTCCATCCACTGGAGACACATTGTCAAAATACTGTCCGTTGGTTGGAGCAGTCCACTTTCCTCCGATATAATTTTCGTACTGATCTTTAAATTTTGGCTTTAACAAAGTGTCCTTAGCCGTTTCTACAGTTGTACTCATAATTAACTTACGGTTTTCGTTTAAAAAAATTGGTATTAGTTCTCTACAATCACACAAATGCAAAATTATATATTGAAACGAAAACTTGTTTGCAGAATCCTCTTAATAAAATGCACAATCCTCTCAAATCATATAACTATTTGCCCTAATTCTTGGTTATATATTCGGTAAATTGTTAGTGTACCTTCCAATAAGTTTGTATTTTACTGCTACGATTAGAAAATGTTTTGATTATGAAGTTGAATGATGCCTTTTTTCAGCAAAGAAAACTACAGACGCTAGTAGAAAATCAGACTACTTACAGCTTAACGAATGCAGAAATGCACGTCTTTGAAACCCATCAGCAAGCGGAGCAAGTCCTGTTGCGATTCGATCAACCGATTTTAGCTAGTATGTTGACGGGGAAAAAAGTGATGCGTTTGGAGTCTACACCAGCTTTTGATTTTTTGCCTGGTGAATCCTTGATCTTACCTGCCAATGAATTGATGTGCATTGACTTTCCAGA
>JBCDKV010000592.1:0-3654 GCA_038746215.1 Bacteroidota bacterium
CAACCATGCAACCATGCAACCATGCAACCATGCAACCATGCAACCATGCAACCATGCAACCATGCAACCATGCAACCATGCAACCATGCAACCATGCAACCATGCAACCATGCAACCATGCAACCATATCATCACTTTCCCCAGGCTGAAGGATCACGATTCCAAGCGTTGAGCTGCGTTAAATCTGCTGTGCTAATATAATCTTTGGCTACGGCAGTTTGCAGCAAGGTTTCGTAATTGCTGAGGGTAGCAAATGGACAATTAGAAGCCTCAAAAGCATCTGCTGCTTGCTGAAAACCATAAGTAAAAATTGCCAGTACACCGACAACTATTGCGCCGCTTTCCCGGACGGCTTCCACTGCTTTCAGGCTGCTGCCACCCGTAGAGATAAGGTCTTCGATCATCAGAATACGTTGCCCTGCTTCTATTTTTCCTTCGATTTGATTTTTTCGACCATGTTCTTTCGGCTTTGACCTGACATACGAAAACGGTAAGCCCAACTCGTGTGCCAATAACATGGCATGTGGAATACCAGCGGTAGCTACTCCTGAAATAGCATCGAAAGGCTCAAAGGATTCGGACAATGCTTTGAACCCTTCTAGGATAACTTGACGCACTTCGGGGTAGGAGAGGGTGATGCGATTATCGCAATAGATCGGGGACTGTATTCCAGATGCCCAAGTGAAAGGGTTTTGCGGACTTAGTTTTATTGCATTTATTTGCAATAAATGTGTTGCTACTGTGGTGGCGTATGCTTGCATAGGTAGAGAATAAATTTTAAATCAAAAGCGAATGTACAAAGTTTACATCAATGAACGCCCTATTCAATTGATTCCAAAAGAAACTTACGACCAAGGCAATTTCCAGTCCGATGAATTGAATTTGGTAGCAAATTACATCGGTAAACCCAAATTTTTGCTCAATTACATCGACCTGCTAGAAAAAAATACGGACTATAAAAGTATTACGCTCTACGCAAAAAATATAGCTAAGCTCGTTCGAGATTTCAATGGACTTTTTAGGATTGTCGAAGCGGGTGGAGGGTTGGTTTTTAATGAGAAAAAAGAAGCCTTACTCATTTTTAGAAGAGGTTTTTGGGATCTGCCAAAGGGGAAATTGGATGAAGGGGAAAGCATCACCCACGCTGCTGTCAGGGAAGTACAAGAAGAGACGGGACTTAAAAAAATTGAATTAAAAAACTTCATTTGCGAAACGAACCACGTCTATCGCAATAAAAAAGGGAGGCGATGTATCAAAAGAACGTATTGGTACAAAATGGAAACCACACAGAAAAAATTAGTGCCACAAACAGAAGAAGATATTGAACAGGCAATTTGGACAAAATTAAAATCTATTGAATTTGATAGAATCAAAATTTATAGAAGTATAGTAGATGTTATACAATCTTACCAAGGTACTTAGACTTCGTTAATCTTCTCTAAAAAGTCTAGTGACAAAAGAAATATTTACGCAAAAAGGAAGTTAATAGGCGGAAGAACTACACATCTTCCCTTATATTCACATTAATTTTAATGTATAAATATATAATTGTCACAGTAAAACGGTTTAAGTATGTTTAAAGTCTCACTAGCACTAGCCTTTAGTCTGTTGTGCTGCTTCACAATTACTGCTCAGCAAGCAGTTGAGAATGCTAAATCTTTAGGCGGGGAATCTATGCAGGCGGTGGAAGCCAGCACAAAGTCCTTTTTTGTAGATGAAGAAAGCAAAACTTATTTCATTGACTTCCAAAATCTCAATGTCAATTTGAATGCTATCGTTGTGAAAAACGAAAACGGCGAAGTAGTAATAGACGACAAAGTTTTCGATTTGCCCGTTGATACCATTTATGAGTTAGATTTGAGCCAGCTCAATAAAGGCAGCTATAAAGTCGAGTTGCAATCTCTTACGAAAGTGATTGAAAAATCCATACGGCTGAAGTAGAAAGCCTCCTAAGATTCATTGATCTGAGGCAAGCGTCCGTAAAATTGGTGATTTGGTGGAGAAGATTCACCAAATCACTATAATTTTGAAAGACCAGAAAACAGGATCATCTACTATTCGCTCAAGTAGGTCAATTATTTGAATCTCCCTACTTATGCCAAGGCAATTTAAAGTCCCGTCCAGATAGTTTTTTACCCATATTGTGGATGCCATCAATAAATCTGATCGTACCCGATCGAGAGCGCATCACGATACTTTGACTCGTCACAATGTTTCTGGACTGAAAGCGGACACCTCTCAGGAAGTTGCCCGTCGTAATGCCCGTCGCGGCAAAAAAGGTATTATCACTAGACACCATATCATCCGTTGTCAGTACTTCTGATAGATCGGTTTCCTCTTCCTCCAATCGTTTACGCTCTTTGAAGCTTTGCGGCGCACGCATACACTGCATTTCACCACCCATCGCTTTGACTGCACAAGCAGTAATGATAGCTTCTGGTGTTCCCCCAACACCAAACAGCGCATCAATATCCGTATTGGGTAACATCGCAGAGACACTACCTGCGACATCACCATGTGCGGTCAGTAATATCCTTACGCCACATTCCCGAAGTTCCTCGATCAGAGCAGCATGGCGTGGGCGATCTAGTACAAAAACCGTCAGACCACTTACGTTTTTGTCCAAGGCACTAGCAATATTTTCAATATTTTCGGTAGGACTCTTAGTAATATCAATGGCACCTTTCGCTGCTTGTGGCACAACAATCTTATTCATGTAGAACGAACTACCAGGCGTTAGCATACTGCCTTTTTCGGACAGCGCAAGCGTAGCAATGGAATTGGGTTGCCCTTTTGCTAATAGGGTAGTGCCTTCTACTGGATCAACTGCAATATCCACCTGTGGACCTTCTCCAGTACCTACTTTTTCCCCGTTAAATAGCATAGGAGCTTCGTCCTTTTCGCCTTCCCCAATGACAATCGTTCCATCAATATTAATGGTATTTAAATAGTGGCGCATGGCATCAACGGCTGCGCCATCTCCCCCTTCCTTATCGCCTTTTCCTACAAAGTAAGAAGAGGAGATTGCGGCTAATTCTGTTACGCGAACCATCTCCAATGCTAAATCGCGAAATGCCATAGTTTTTGTTTTGTTTTGTCAGTGTTTTCCCGACGGTTAGAAAATAGGATAATAGTTAAGTAAGGTGACAGATTTGAGACCGCTTCACGGTCAAAAGTCAGATCACTTTGCTGTCAGAAAAGCTCAACTCAATATAAAGTATTAGGGCTGTACGAGTCTCAGCTTTGTTAACATTTTACTTGAAAATAGCCTGAGTTAGTACAAAGAATTTGAGCAACAAGTATGCTGGTAATTCTCTTCGGACGGAAACACAAATTTCAACTTATTTTTTAGATAAAAATAAGTTGAAATTTGTGTTTCCGTCCATAAAAATTCTTTGAGCATACTTGTTGCGCGATCTCAAGTGCTTTGCTAAAATTTTTCTCAGGCATCGTCAAAAACTGCGTATATCCCTAATAAAATATGGATTATCAATATACTTTTCTCACTCCCGACAGTCCTGAAAGAACGGTCTAATCTCTGACTGCTTAAAATATCCGCTAGTAAGTTGTTTGGCTAATAAACCTGCATAAAGTATTTACTTCACTGTAAACAATCTAAACAAATAAACAGCTCAGTAATGGCTAAGAAATAAA
>JBCDKV010000593.1:0-3648 GCA_038746215.1 Bacteroidota bacterium
CCAACTGACAGGTCAATATTTTACCTATCTTTATTACTACGTATATCATTGGTGCTTAATGCTTGGTTTCATACAACATTAAGCACTTTTTTTCGCTTCTTCCCTTTTCTAAATGTTTTGTCACCTAGAGTGGTTGAGAGATAGTTGAAAGTCGCTATTTATAATGCTTGGATTTCAACTACTCTGGTTTGAAACGCTAAAAAGATTTGGACGTGCAGAATAGATTAAAAATTGGAAGAGCTGAATTAGATTTAACTCAAGAAGAATTGGCTAAAAAAATTGGTGTTTCCAGACAAACTATTAATTCCATCGAAAAAAATAGATACGTTCCATCCACTATTTTAGCTTTGAAAATCTCTGAGCTATTTGGTAAGCCTGTCAATGACATATTCATTTTAGATGAAAATGATTAAACGACGAGCGCGAACGATGTACAAAACAATAATACTCTGCTAATCGGTAGATGCTGCGTTTGTGTTGACCATTGTAGTCGAAACCTGCTAGGTTTGCCTATCTTTACCCAACAAATCAAAACGAAACCTATGCATACGCTCATCATAGGCGCAGGACCTGCCGGACTCGCCGTTGCCGGACGCTTACGAAAGTTGGATATTCCTTTTGAAATTATAGAACAGACCGAAAAGATCGCCTGGTCGTGGCATAATCATTATGACCGATTGTGTTTGCATACGGTGAAGCAGTTATCGCACTTGCCTCATTTGCCCTTTCCTGACCACTATCCGCTCTATGTGCCGCGCGAGGATTTGGCGAAATATTATGAAGATTATGCGGAGTATTTTGACATTCGTCCGCACTTCGGAGAAAAAGCGGTAGCAGTCGAGCGCGTAGAAGGTGAGTTTTGGAAAGTCACCACTCAAAACGACAAAGTCTTTATCGTCAAGCATGTCGTCGTCGCCACGGGTGTCAATCGAGTACCATTCAGCCCCACTTGGAAAGGCATGGACGCATTTGAAGGCGACGTCGTCCACAGTCGCAATTATAGGAACCCAAAACCGTTTTTAGGGAAAAAAGTGCTGCTCATCGGCATGGGCAATACAGGTGCAGAACTTGCACTCGATCTAGCGGAGCATCAAGTAGACGTAACGATTTCTGTGCGCAGCCCGATTACAATTGTACCCCGTGACATCAATGGACGTCCGGTGCAATTGACGGCGAAAACATTGGCGAAAATTCCGTTTGGTATTGGCGATTGGTTGGGGACACAGATTCGTCGGTTTGTCGTCGGTGATTTAACTAAATATGGCTTGCCATTGTCGCGTGTTCATCCAGCTCAGCAACTTCGGGAGACCGGAAAGACACCTGTCATCGACTTAGGCACGGTAGAGCAAATTAAAGCCGGGAACATTCAAATTTTAGGAGATATAGATCACTTTTACGAGGATGGTGTCATCTTGAAAAATGGCGAGCAGCATGAATTTGGAGCGATTATTCTAGCGACTGGCTATCGCGCTCAGGTGGAAGATTTTATTCCGAATACCAATAATCTATTAGACCGATTCAATGTACCCAAAAATGCGGTCATGCAAGGCGAGCACGAAGGTTTATATTTTGTGGGCTTTGACAATTACAAATTGGGCGGGATTTTAGGGACGATCTTTACAGATTCCGAAACGGTGGCAGAAGCGATTTTGGAGAAGGAGAAAGCTATGGCACAAAATATTTAGTTGTCATAATGATAGCGGCATGAATATATGAAGATACTATCTTCTTCTACTTTATACACTAAACGATGCTCACGGTCTATTCGTCTAGACCACAAGCCTGCAAGCTCAAATTTCAGTGCTTCTGGCTTTCCTATACCGTCGTATGGATTGCGCTGGATGTCTTTTATTAGCGAATTAATCTTCTTTAATAATTTGCGATCTTGTTTTTGCTAATACAAATAGCCTTCCCAACCATCTAAAGAAAATGTAATTTTCATTCTTCTATCAGATTTCGCTCAATAGTTTTTCCAGCATTCATTTGTTGAATAGATCTACGTAGGTGCTCTGTATTTCGTTTGGAACTCAATAGATGTAATGTCTCCATAATACTATTGTACTCAGCAAGTGATATGACTACGGTTCCTTTTCCTTGTCCTCGTTTGACAATAAGAGTCTCATTGTCGTCTTCTACTTTATCTTAAGTAAGCTTTCAGACCTGTACGAAACTCGGTGAAATTTGCTACTAACATAATAGTGTATTGTAAATTACTATGTGTACTTATTCAAGTACTTAATTAATGCAAAATAGATGCTACAATTGTTTACTCTCCACCCCAATACTCACCGGACGCCGAAATCCTTCCTCTAAAGAAATAAACGTCTCCGTCCGCTGAATGCCTTCGATCTCTTGAATCTTATCGTGGAGGACTTCGCGGAGGTGGTTGGTATCGCGGCAGACGATGCGGGCGAAGATACTGTAATTGCCAGTGGTGTAGTGGGCTTCTACGATTTCAGGGATGCGTTTGAGTCCGGCGGAAACCTCGTCGTACAAAGAACTTTTGGATAAAAAAATACCCAAAAAAGCGACCACATCTAGCCCCAACTTTTCCAAGTCAACCGCAATACTTGATCCTTCCACAATCCCCATTTCTTCCATCTTGCCCATGCGGACATGAATCGTACCGCTGGACACAAATAGTTTTTTGGCAATGTCAGTATATGGCTGACGGGCGTCATTGAGCAACTCGACCAATATCTTTCGATCTAGCTCGTCTAGTTTTTCTTTCATTTGGCTATCTTATTTCTCTTGACGGTCATGTGGAACCTACCAAGACTAAAATAATCATCGCTTTGTGTGTCTGAAGATTATTTTAATCATGGACGTTTACGTTTCATTTGGCTTTATTTATGCTACGAAACTACTGATTTTTCAGTTCTCATACCACCCTCGCCCACCGAATATGCTAATAATTGCATCTGTTTCGATATGAAAGTGCGAATCATCATTCATGTAACAGTTCTTGTTTTTACTCTTTTTTTATTTACCACCTGTGAGCCAAAAGTCACACGTTCTTACCTTCTCAACTCGCCTATTTACGATCAAGAGTTGCTGCTAAAATGGGAGAAAAAAGGACATTTAGTCAATTGGTCGATTTATCAATCTACAGCCACAAGTTGCTACAAACTATTGATAGAAACGCGCTTGAAATTATATCAAAATGGCGTAGTCATTCAACAGCAGGACGAGTGGAAACCCTATGTTTTTTTCGATGCTACTCGATTAGCTATTTTTTCGCAAATGATTGATAATGAACGCTATATCTTAAAAAGTAAACTCTTCAAAAAGGCAGAGAATAACCATACAATTCGGCAAGTCGTCGAGCGTCCCGACGGAGAAGAAACCATTCTGTACCTTCATTATGATCGCAATTGGATGCTGACCAAAATTCAAATTTTTCACCATCATCAGCTGATGACTTTTTATACCTTGGATACTGCCATTTTGTTAGAGAATTGGAAGGCTTGCAAAAAACTTAGAAAACAGTAAGGAACGGCGAATAAATTAGGGCAAACGCATCAAATTCCTTTTTGCTCTTTGATTTATCAAATGATTCAATTTTTCAGCGACATGAGCATGGTATTTGTCTCCCCGAGAGTCGGGACAGGCAAAGCCGACGGGCTATTCATTTTGGCATTGCCCCAA
>JBCDKV010000594.1:0-3648 GCA_038746215.1 Bacteroidota bacterium
ATAAAACGGCGGACGCCCCCCCAGATCGCCCAACACCTCGGCCCACACGCTGTTAATGGACGGCACCACAACTTTTCAGTTTTCTATTGACAAAAACTGAAAATTTGTGTTTCCGTCCATAAAAAACCTTTGGGCATACTTGTTGCGCGATCTCAGGAGGCTTCCTCAGATTTATTTCGAGCATTGCTCAAAACTTCGTATAATCCTAATCCGAAATAAGGGTATGTTTGGAGTACTATTTTCCTATAAACCAATATTTTCCGAACCTTGCTTTGGAAATAATTGCTCGGTTATCTCGATAAAGTCGCTATTATTTTCTTCGCCAGAACCGCAAACTATTGATTTACAGTTCAATCCTACTCCAAACAAGCTCTAAATGACAAACGCTTAGCTAGATGTCACAGCATACAAAAGGAATATTCAAATATCTAATAGAACTACTACTGGTCGTGGTGGGTGTATTTCTTGGAATATACGTCAGTGAAATAAGAGGGGACGAGCAGACTAGAAAACAGAAAGCGCAGTCCATCAGCTATATCACCGAAGAAGTAATCAACAACAAAAGTAAGCTTGAACGCTCTATCAAATACCATCGATCCATCAAGACAGAGATTGATAGTATTGCTCAACTGCTTACCGAAGAGGATATGTTCGAGCATTATATTGGGAATGACATATTCAGGCATAACGAAATCAAAGGCTGGAAAGGTATTGGAGTCAACTATTTGGAAAGCACTGCTTTCGAGGCGGCTAAAATCAGTGGGATCATTACTGAATATGATATTGAAATTGTCAAAGAGATTTCTACGATATACAATTACCAAGCGGAGTATTTAGAATTTGGGAACTCGATACTGAAACGAATGATCAATATGAATTCCTCTTCAAAAGTGATTGATGCGTTCAGTTCCATAGAGTTGATGACTTCTGATTTGCTCAATTTTGAAGAATCCATCTTGAATAAAATAGAAAAAATAGAATGGCTTCCAGTAGAACAGGGGAAAGATGAGCCATCAAATGAAGAAGATTAGTAACGATGAAACAATAACTTAACGATTTGGACTTGATCTTTTAGGTCGTAAAAGTAGATATGGTTATTTGAACCGCAAAAGTAGTTGACACTTTAGTCTCAAATTGCTAATTTTTATTTAAGAGTGTGCGAAGTTTTTGGTGATGCCTGAGAAAAATTTTAGTAAAGCTCTTGAGATCGCGCAACAAGTATGCCCAAAGGTTTTTTATGGATGGAAACACAAATTTCAACTTATTTTTCTCCAAAAAATAAGTTGAAATTTGTGTTTCCGTCCGAAGAGAATTACGGAGCATACTTGTTGCGCGAATTCCTTACATTGACTCAGGCTGTCTTCAAGAAAGAATATCAATCAAGTAAATAAACAGGTCTAAAAGTACTTAAAAAATGAGCCGTAGCATTGCTATCAAGCTAAGCTTATGCAATGCCACAAAAGGGTTGAAGTGCTTTTACAACTCAAAATCTCTACCTACAATTTCGATAATTTACTTAGGCTTCTTAATCTTCACTTTTCTAGCCCGCTGTTTGTAGAAAAAGCTTTTTTCCGAAGCCAGTAAGAGCCTTCCATCCAGCGTAAAATCCATTGCTTCGTATTGCGTGACGGGCGACCAAAACCACACTTTTTTTCGTTGGGGTTCGGTAGCAAAAAAATTGCTCCCAGAGAAATCGTGAAAGGTATAAATACTCACCTTGATGGACGGTAAAATATTCCACACAGCTCTCATATTGTAGGTCAATAGTGCCATTTCTTGACCGTTTGGATGGATAGCAGCAGCAGTTACGACTCGTTTTTTTAGGTAGATACTATCTTGTAAATCAAGTTGTTGCTGACCCGCTTTTGCTGCCAAGCGATAATGTTTGGTGTAGTAATTCCCTTTGTTCATCTTATTTTTAGAAAAGAGGTGCAAACTATCTCGATGCCAAACAAAGCCTTCCATATCAAAATTTTGTGCTTCGGCAGGTGGCGGAAAAGCTTGTTGATCTGGATATTCGTAGCTAATGGAATCTAAGCTGGCAGTTTGGAAGTTGTAAATGTAGATTTTGAGGTCTTTGCGCTTGTTTCTATTGTTTCCAAAGTCACCTATGTAGAGATTGCCGTTATCGTCATTAGCTAAGTCTTCCCAGTCCACATTTTTGATCGGCAGATTGATGGTTTTCAGGAGCGTTCCTTTACCATTCGTCAGATAGATCGCTGGCGCATTGCCACTATCATTTAGCCAGTATAAAAGGTCTGGACCAGCGAAATACAAGCCTGATGCTTCTTCCAATACATCGGGCAACTTGAAGCGTTTTTTTTGAGCCGATGAGGCAGCAAAAATAAAAATACACAAAAGGAAGAGTATTATTTTTCGAGAAGTTGGAACAACCACTTTAGTTTGCATAGCGAATAAATTGTTAGTATTGGGCGAAGGTAAGGGAACTTGTAAAAAATAACCTACCCATTTTTAATTTTCTCTCAAGCTACTACTGTGTTGCTTATCGGTAAGGTAAAACCCGCTATCTTTCCTCTTCGCACCTTGTATTAGTTCGCGATAATTCTTGAAAATTTGAGTTAGCAGTAGGCTCGGCAATCCTAAGGGCTTACCGATCCAATGGGTTTAAATTCCAATTTTAGAAGCGTAGCCTATCACTTATAATCCGCTGGAAATTGCGTGATCAAAACGGGTTTATTCTGGTCGAGATCAAAGTAGGTTTTGGGGAAGGCATCAATTTTCCGACCATCGCCGCCTAATACTTTTTGCACTTTCGACCATTTATCTTCCCCATCATTCCACCCAATCATGTGAATGCTAGCTGCATCTTTGGGATCGTCCAATGCAGTTAATAGTACCGTTTCGTAGGGTAAAGACCAAGGATACCAGAATTTATCCCAGACAAAATCTTGCATACGAAGCACCAGTTTGCGTTGATCTGCTTTGGCATTTTCCTGCACCATGGTTTCGATCAGAGCTTGTCTTCGCTGAAAAAACTTTCTTTTGCCGTATATCCTATGTAGATTAAAAATCAGTAGCCCTGCGATGAGTAATACGCTAATCAAATGTTGCTTAGATTTCAACACTACGTAGAAAATGGGGATCGCCAACACCACGCCAATTAGTCCCACGTAGCCGTCTATCATGGCGTATATCTTTCCATTTACGTAGGAATAGGTCACCATAATCATAGCGACCAAAGCCAATACAGAAAGGATAAGCACTAGGCTACTGAATATTTTTTTCCTGACGATCAATACGAGTATCAGCAAGGTGCAAAGAATGCTCGGGAAGGCATATTGGGTTTCAAAATACCATTTTAGTATCTCCCATATTTTGAGCTCAAACAAATCCCAGAATGCTTCTAGTTGTACGAAAGCCTCATTGAACCTGCGACTTTCGTAGCTGTCCGTAGCTGCTTGTATATTGCTAAACCGCCGATAGAAAACTGCTATGGTGAAGGCAATCAATCCCCAGTTGTACACGTCTTTCCAACGATGATTGTAGAACATATCGAAAGCGAAAAAGCTGAGTACGGGCAATACGATGATAGGGTGTCCAGTGGTCAGCAGCAAAACTAAGCCCATACCTACCAGCAGGTTTTGCCAAGCGGTCAAGCGATGAAAGCGATCCCTGTCTTTGGTGAGC
>JBCDKV010000595.1:0-3647 GCA_038746215.1 Bacteroidota bacterium
GAAGAAAAGAGAAGCAGATTACATAGAGCTACACTAGCCGCTTTTCTTAGTGTTTCTAAGTGTCCTTAGTGTTTCAATTTGTGTTTTGTCCAGTAGTGTACTCTAACACCCTATTCCAAAATGGGTAAAAACAGACGAGCCAAAGTACCACGAGGCTGCTGCTGTTCATCAAACAAGTCTTCGATCTCACAGGTGCATTTTACATGCTCAGGAGCATCTTTAGAGAGCAAATCAAGCCGACGTTTGGTGATATTTAGTGCTTTAGATTTATGCTTTTTCGTTCTATTTGCCCGAGCGTCGCGCCCTACACCATTGTCCTCTACTTCGCAAATCAACTGTTCCCCTACTAATAAAAATCGAATTTGGATTAAGCCACGCTTATCTTTTTTGGGTGAAATACCGTGCCAAATTGCGTTTTCTACAAAAGGTTGTAGGAGCATTGTTGGCAGCAAGGTCTCTTCCGAATCAATTTTTTCATCAACAATAAATTCGTAATTCAGTTTTCCCTCCAAACGCATATTCTCCGTTTTCAGATAAAGCTCAAGGAGATCAATTTCATCTTCTATAGCGGTAAGATATTGCTCCGAGCTATCTAGTATTGTTCGCATGAGGTCTGAAAAATTACTAATGTATTCGTAGACTTCATCGGCTTTATTACTGGTAACATAGCCCGCAATAGCATTCATGCTATTAAACAAAAAATGAGGATTCATCTGAAGCCTAAAAACAGCAGTTTGTATTTTTTCTTTATCCAGTTCTAACTCTGCTTTGTCTCGTTCTAATTCTGCTTTATCCCTTTCAAGTTCCGCTTCGCGGCGTTTTACATTGACTTGTTCTATTCGATAGCGAGCAAAAGCATAAATAATTCCAAGTCCGAGAGATACCCAAATTACAATCGCCCAAGGTCTTATATACCAAGGGGCTAGAATAGTAATCCTTAGCTGCTTGGTGATGGGTGCCCACACCTCATCCGAATTGGTGGCTTGTACTTTTAGAATATAATCACCGCTGGACAGATTTGGATACCGGATTGAATGACCGTTTCCTTGGTCGATAATTTCCTCATCAAGATTTACTAATTGATACCTAAATTGGTTAGCCTCGGGTTCGCTGTATTCCATCGCACCGAAGTCGAAAGCTAGGGTATTATTTTCGTAAGATAAGGTGAGGTGTTCTATGTCCGTCACGTTGGATATACCTTTGGCGGAAAAGGGCTTTAAATCTATCTCTTCGCTATTTATTTTTATGCTTAAAATGCTAGGTTTCGCCTGTACTTTTAGCGGCTGAATGGTATATGGATTGAAAATATTGATGCCTTCTATTCCTCCAAAAGCAAACGAACCATCGCCTAATTCATAACACGACCAAGCATTAAATTCTTCATCTTGCAAGCCATCGGCACGAGTAAATCGCTGGTATTCATGCGTATCAGGATGATACTTAATCAAACCTTCACTGGAACTGATCCAAAGGTTGGATAGACGGTCTTGCAGTACGCCTTTCAGAGACTTAAAGGTAAACTGCTCTACTCTATCGAGTGTGTAGTTTTGCTGATGATCCGTTATTTTGTACAAACCCAAATCCGAAGCCACCCAAAATACGTTCGGGTTTTTCAGGTCTTGAACAATTCCTTGTACTGGAGGCTGAAAAAGTAAGCTAGTATCTAGCTCCCAATCGGCTTTGTTCTGCTTAAAAATATTGATGCTGTAATTGTATTGACAAGCTATCAGCGTATTCTTGTCTGTTTTGGGTTGATACAATAAAGCATGTACTTTGGTGATGTCGGTTAGTGGTTCTAGTGACTCGACTGCGATCTCATTTGGATTCGAAGTATCCACTTTATTGACTCCGTAAAACTGAGAAGCAGTCAGCATAGTAGAATCGTCCAATCGGATGACGTGAGGAACACCAAGGAATCGTGACTCATCCTCATCCAACGGAATACGCTGAAAACCAACACTTTGCGCTTGCTTTCTAAAAAGTCCGCTCGCCGAAGCTACCCAAAGATTGTCGTTCTTATCTCCCGATATGCTATAAATATCATCCTGATCGAACGGAATCATCTTGGCATTATATTCTGCGCTGAATTGGTATATATTTTCTTTAGAAGATACAAAAACTGTTCCTGCCTGATCTTGATATATGCTATTAATCGAAACGCCAGGTAGTAAATTATCGAAGCGCTTTTTGTTTAGATTGGTGTAGACCACGCCCTTATCAGGTACGGATACCCAAAGATTTTCATCTTCATCCAGGTAAATGTTACTTACCTGCTCAAAAGCACGCGACCTTCCGTTTTCCCAGTATTTGATCTCCTCTGTGAAAATTTGCCTTTCTATATCAAAAAGAAATATCCCTTGTTCTTGGGCATGAACCATCAATTGATCTTCTCCGTAGGGAAGCACTAGACTAAGCTCGCTAATTTTCTGTTCGCCATAGCTCAATTCATTGAATAAATATTCCTCTTCTAATCTGAGATCAAAATACTTTAATCCCTCATTTGTACCAATAAAAATATGTGCTGAGTCAGGCATGTAGGGTGCTGATGATAATTGGAGGTTGTTATCGCTTGAATACTTTGAAATTTTTGCTTGCTTATGAGTATTCGGGTGAATCGTATGAAGCTGCAAGTGATCTTGGTCAGTAAGAACAATATGGTAGGCTGCCGCTGCTGCATGGTGGAAAACCTTAGTCTTTCGGTTCATTTCAAAAGTTCTTATGTCTCGCTGCTTGCTTTTGGTAACCAAAGAAAAAGTAAACAAATCATTTTTGTCTCTGATCCAAAGTTCCTGCTTTGTACTATCGTGAAAAAGTATTTGGTACTCGCTGGATGCTTTCTTACTAGGCGTGAAAGTATGAAAACAATCCTGTTTACGATCATATTGGTTAATGCCACTGATCGTAGCAAACCATAGATTGCCTTGTTGATCTTCCACGAACTGGCTGTGAACGTTAGCATCTTTGATAGACAGACCATCATTAGGGTCGGGAAAGTATGTTTTCGTACTACTCCCATCAAATTTATTCAATCCACTAACGGAACTAATCCACACAAACCCTAGCTTATCTTTAAAAAGATAGAGATTGTCGTTTTTAGAACTCAGCTTCTCAATTTCATGGAAAGCATAAGTCGTTGTTTGTGCATTGCTGTGTCGAATAGTACTGAGGTAGAGTATACAAATCAGAACAGTTGTAAAGCGAAGCATAGACTTTCAAGTCACTGTGAATAATTGTGTGCGAAGGGTAATAGACTTGTTACGCTTTAAGGAACAAGCCAAATAAGTCTACTGGCGAAATGAGCAGGTGAAAGTACAAACTAGCTCGTAACTTGCCATATTTAGCCTACACTTTTTGATAAATTTAGTTGCTTCACGATACTTTGTTGTATATATTGAAAACATTTGCTAAACATACCATAAATCCGATCAAGCTCTTGAGATCGCGCAACAAGTATGTACACAGGATCTTTACGAAAGGAAACATAGATAATCAGTTACTTTCCTAAAAAAAATAGACAAGTCTATCTACTCGCTTGATATTCTTTATTGAAAACAAAATGAAAAATTTCATTTTTCATTTTGTTTTCAAGAGTCCCTTCGGACAGAAATGATGTTGCTTTTGATGATTTTTGAAAAAAATCATCAAAA
>JBCDKV010000596.1:0-3643 GCA_038746215.1 Bacteroidota bacterium
AACAGCTCATTAAGGTTTTAGAGTTAGTCGTTGAATGTGAAATCAGAATATTATTCTTTATTTTAACTAAAAAAAGGGTAAATTCAATATTTAATTTTATTTTTCAAATTCAAAATAACCGAAAGGTGAGATAAAAACCCTTCAAGCATACTTGTTGCGCGATCTCAGGAGCTTTCTCAGACTTGTTCCGAGTGTTACTCAAATACTTCGCACATACCTAGTTCTTATAAGGAAAATACTATCCAAAAAATACGAAATTATTTAATTTCCAGTGTAATTAGTGTCCGTCAATTATTTAGTAAAGATACATAAACAGCACTAATAAATATTGGGTCTTAAATTTTGACTTTTTTGTTAACGAATCTTTAATTTTTGCTGGAAAATACTTATACTTACGGTATAAAAATAGCTAAACCTTATTTCTTAACAAAATCATTTGCTATGAATATTACATTTGAAGAATTGCGATCTATCAAGCACCAACTACCAACAGGCAGTATCGCTAAAATTGCTAATGAATTGAATATCAGCGAACAAACGGTGCGCAATTATTTTGGAGCTAGCAAATTTAAAGAAGATGGAAACACCACTGGGAAACACATCCAACCTGGACCCAAAGGAGGCATTGTAAGTCTTCCCGATACACAAATTCTAGACGTGGCAAATCGGATTTTGTCTGAACAACAAAGCTAAAACGCAAAACGCTTATCATTGTGTGGTTGTCTAAGGGCTGTACAACCACACAATTATCAGTTTACGAACAAAAACTCAAAATAAATTACAAGCGCATGTCTATCAGCTAAATCAATCAACAAAGACACCTTAAGATGCCTTCAAGAATCGAAGGTTATTTTGTTCGCTTTCCTTACCTTTGCCCGCCATAAGAAAAAATATGAGCGAACACAAATCGGGCTTTGTCAATATCATTGGTCGTCCAAACGTAGGAAAATCTACCTTGCTGAATGCACTCATGGGCGAGCGTATGTCCATTATCACCAATAAACCACAAACTACTCGCCATCGCATTATCGGTATTTTGAATGATGCGGATTATCAAATTGTTTTTTCGGATACGCCAGGCATGATCGACGATCCAGCTTACAAGATGCAGAGCGCGATGAACAGCTTTGCCTTTTCTACCTTCGAGGATGCGGATATTATGCTATTTCTAGTAGATGTAGGGGAACACTACGAGGAAGACGCTCCTATTTTTGAGCGACTAAACCACTTGGATGTTCCTACACTTTTAGTACTCAATAAAATAGATACCATCGAAAAGAGTGAACTGGAAACATTGCAGGAAGTATGGTCAAAACGTGTTCCCGCCAGCAAAATCGTTCCCATTTCAGCACTGCACAAAGCCAATACGGATTTGTTACTGACCAGTATCATTGAACGACTACCCGAAGGACCTGCTTATTATCCAAAAGATCAGTTTACGGATCGTTCCGAACGCTTTTTTATGAGTGAGATCATCAGAGAAAAAATCCTGCTGAACTACCACCAAGAAATTCCCTACGCTGCCGAAGTCATCATTGATAGCTTCAAAGAAACGGAGACCAAGGCAGGCGCAGATATGGTTCGGATTCACGCCACCATTTTTGTGGAACGCCCTACGCAAAAATCAATTCTGATTGGTAAAAATGGGAAAGCCATTAAGCAACTCGGTACGGATGCTCGCAAGGCGATGGAAACTTTTTTGGAGCGAAAGGTATTTTTAGAATTGCACGTGAAAGTGAAAGATAATTGGAGAAATGACGATTATCTATTGAAGCAATTTGGGTATAAGAATTGATGAAGTGTTGAAGTGTCGAGTTGAGGAATTGTTGAATTGTTTGATAGATAACTCAGTAAGTAAACGAAAATAATGGGAAATATAGTAGCGATAGTCGGAAGACCAAATGTGGGAAAATCTACTTTTTACAACCGCTTAATTGGTGAACGCCAAGCGATTATAGATGATATAAGTGGCGTCACCAGAGATCGGCAGTACGGCATGGCAGATTGGAATGGCAAGCAATTCACGGTCGTCGATACGGGTGGATTCGTGGAACATTCGGATGATATATTCGAGTCCGCGATTAGGAAGCAAGTTCGCATTGCGATAGAAGAAGCCGCCGTAATCATATTCATGGTAGACGTGACCACGGGCATAACCGATTTGGACGATCAGATCGCCAATATGCTGCGAAAATCGGATAAGCAAGTCATTTTGGTGGTAAATAAAGTGGATAATCACACCCGACAACTCGCAGCAAACGAGTTTTGGAGTTTGGGTTTTGAGGAAACCTATTTTTTGTCTTCCCTTTCGGGTAGTGGCTCGGGAGAAGTCTTGGATGCGGTCACGGAAAAAATAACGGACGACATACCACTCGAAACCGACCTCCCCAAAATCGCCATAGTCGGACAACCCAATGTCGGTAAATCTTCTTTGACCAATGCCTTACTGGGCGAAGAGCGCAATATTGTTACAGAAATTGCTGGTACGACACGAGATTCTATCCATAGCAAATACGACAAATTCGGCAAAGAATTTTTACTGATTGATACGGCGGGCATTCGCAAAAAAGGGAAAGTACACGAAGATTTAGAGTTCTATTCCGTTTTGCGTGCCATCAAAGCCATCGAAGAAGCGGACGTCGTCATCTTGATGATCGATGCACAAACAGGTGTGGAATCGCAGGACATGAGTATCTTCAAAATCATTGTACGGCGAAAGAAAGGCGTGGTCGTTTTGGTGAATAAATGGGACGCCATCGAAAAGGAAACCAATACCGCCAAGGAGTTTGAAGATCGCATTCGTAGGAAACTCTCTCCTTTCAAAGATGTACCGATTGTATTCGTGTCCGCCTTGGAGAAAATACGTATTTTCAAAGGTGTAGAAAAAGCATTGGAAGTCTACAAAAATCGCCAGCAGAAAATCAAAACTTCTGTCCTCAATGACCTTATGCAGCAAGCCATGGAGCGTTACCCACCGCCTGCCTATCGCGGCAAGTTCATCAAAATTAAGTATGTGACACAGTTACCAACCTACCATCCCGCTTTTGCCTTTTTCTGTAATTATCCAGATCATATACAGGATAGCTACAAAAACTTTTTGGAAAACCAATTGCGGAAAAATTTTCCCTTGTCCGGTGTGCCGATTAGTATTTATTTTCGGAAGAAGTAGTTTGTGGGGAATTTGTGATGAATCAGTAGGGGTACGGAATATTTCTGATTCTTTAGGCAGCAGCGGAAGTGTCAACTACTTTTGCGATTCAAATAAACATGTCATTCTTTTTTAGTAGTGTACAAAGTCTCATTTTTCTTAACATCTTACTTGGAAACAGCCTAGGTCAATGCAAGATAATTGAGCAACAAGTATGCTCGGTAAATCTCTTCGGACGGAAACACAAGTTCTCCGTTATTTTTCCTGAGAAAAATAACGGAGAACTTGTGTTTCCGTCCATAAAAAACCTTTGGGCATACTTGTTGCGCGATCTCAAGAGCTTTCTAGGACTTGTTCTGAGTGTTGCTCAAAACTTCATACATGCCTAATTCTTTTTTACTAAAAATAATAAAGAACGAAGTCTACGATTTGCAATTCCTATACTCAGTCACTTTCCAAAAAATCAAAAATTCGTGCTCGCTGACCGTATTCAAC
>JBCDKV010000597.1:0-3630 GCA_038746215.1 Bacteroidota bacterium
TTAGTCTTTTTAGGGCTTTTGGAACGTTAAGAAAGAAATTAAGTCTTGATTTTTTTGTTTCTTTTTGTATCAAGACAAAAAGAAAAGGCTGATTTTTGTCAAAATGTCCAGTAGTCTACAGCTAATATAGACTACTGGACATTTTTAATCTTCCACACATAGTCATATAAGAACACATAGCTGTTATGACTTGATTTTCAGTAAATTATCTTAGTTTCCTTAGTGTCTTAGTGGTTTGTTTTGCCCTAATGTCCCGTAGTGTATTCTCTTACTTAATGCTCAAAACTCCAAACGCCACCAAAGTAGATCGTCCGCAGCGCAAAAAACTCCTGTTGCATTTGGCTGTAATCTTCATTGTAAGTAGGATAGCGTTCGTTTTTTTGATTGAGTAGGTTGTTGATGTTAAAAAATAAAATCAATTCATGTCTACCGAGTAGCAAAACCTTGCTAGCCGAGAAATTCAAAGAACGATAAGTGTTGAATTGCGATTCGTTTCGGAGGTTCGCAAAAATAGGGGCAAAGGCTTGTGCATTTTCATTCCAACGACTAGCGACAATCGGTGTGAAATAAGTACCTGGGCGTTGCAAATAGAATAGCGAAAAACTACCAATCGCCAAGTTGTCGTATTGTAGACTGGCTTTCAGAAAATAGTTGAGGTCGTTCGCCGCTCTGAAATTGCCTTCGTCACTTTCAATGGCAGCATCCAGCCAAGTGTTGGTGAGCGTAAACGTCCAATTGCGAGTAGGCTGATAGCGCAACAAACTTTCCATACCTAAAAACTGCCGAGCATTGCTAGTTTGCTGATCGTAGTTCAAGACATCACCGCTTTCTGTTTTCTGAAAAAATGCCCATTGCACTTCCCATTGATCGCCTTTGTGAGCATATTCCAAAGACCATTGCCTACTCGATAGCAGATCAAAATTCTGATTTAAATAGTTAGGGATGTTATAATTGTGATATTGACCGCCCGCGAGCAAAAAGCTGTGCTTGGTGCTAGGCTGATAGCGCAGACTCGCCTGGTAACTTGTAAAATTGATGTTGTTTAGATTGCCTCGCCAACCTGCTCCAACGATCCACTGCTTACTAGGTTTCCATTTGGCGTAGGCGTAATATTGCCAGTCGTGTATTTGCAAGGTCGTATCTCTTGAAAAAGTAGGTGCAGATGGTTCTGGCGCATAGTAGTAGACTGGGCTTTGCTCATCCATCTGGATGCGATTACTTTCGTAATTGATACCCGATTGTAAAGAAAGATTTTCTTTGAAATAGTACTTATAGTTAGCAGCCGTATAAAACTGTCGTTCGCGTTGCTTGGCAGTCAAGTTACCAAATTCATAGCTGGATTTGCTAAAATTATTACCGTGACTAAGACTGAAAAAGTGTTTTGATTTCTGATAATTGAAATTGAGGATATTGAAATTACGTTGCTTATCGCCATTTGCTTCTGACTCAAAAGCCAATTGATTCACCTGTGCGGCGTAGCTTTCATCAATGGCATAAGAGAATAATTTCACGTTGGTATGCTCGCCTAGTTTTTGTTTCCAATGTACACCAATGTCGTTTGCGCCAAAATCCTCTAGGAAATCCAGACTTGCCGAATTGAGTGCCAAAAAAGGTGCAGCGACTTGATGGTTGCCGTAAACTTGCAAGAGTCCATCTTTGGGTAAATTATAGGAACTCATGACGCCCACATTTGCCAATGAAAGAGCGATTTGTGTACTGCTTCGATACAGCTCTTCTCTGGTATTCAATTCCACCGCCCCTGCGCTAGCGTTACCATAGATTAGAGGTGGATTACCAGCGTAGACAGTCATTTCCTCCATTAATTCGGTGTTGAACAAGCTGAAATTACCCAATCCATTGATTTGTGAGTTACGCACTGGTTTGTAGATAGGTACACCATTCAGGAGGACTCTGGTTCGTGCGGAATTACTACCCCGCAAGCTGGGATTGGCGGATTCTTCTGTATTGGTACTCGCCGCCAAGACCGTGATGGCACGCAAAGGGTCTGCCGCTGCGATGGGGTTTTTGTAAATATCTAAGCGTTCTAATTGCTGTACCGAAAATTCCTCCGCTATGGAGCGTTCTGCAACTACAGAAAAGGACGCTAAATTCAAAGTTGTTGCTTGTAGGCTCAAAGGTAGGTGTTCAAATGTCGCAGCTTCAGCTATTGGAAAGACCAAACTTTCATAACCCGTGTAGGACACTACAATGCTATCCTGTGCTACTGCCGTCGTGTAGGCTAGTGAAAAATTACCTGCTGCATCACTACTCGTCCCAATTTCGGGATGATTTTTAAGATAGATATTGACCGCCACCAAAGGCGTTTGTGCCTCATCTGTGATCGTGCCTTCAATACTCAGTGTTTGTGCAGATAGGCAATTGGTGATGAATAGGCAAGTGAATAGATATAGATATTTCATGGTGCGTGTTTGTTTTGCATACTGTAAACAGGATAAATCTGTGCAGATAGTTGAATTGTAGAATTGTTAAATTGTCGAATTGATAGTGACGTGCTGTATAATCGGCAACGTCTGCTAATTGTAGGATGGGAATAATCAATTCAACATTTTTTCAATTTAGCAATTCTACAAAGCGATTAAAATTAAGATGCACTTTTTTACCCCGAATGGAGTATAAAATTAGATTTGGGTAAAGGACGATGCTCTAACAAAGTCAATTCGATCGAGCGTGGAACTTCTTTTAGTTTGAGGTGTTTTTCAAAAAAAATATTATGACTGTACGAAGTTCTATTTTTTCTTAGCATTTTACTTGAATGTGGCCTGAGTCAATACCAGAAAAATCACGCAACAGGTATGCCCAGCAAGTCCTTTCGGACGGAAACACAAATTTTTCAGGAAAAATTTGTGTTTCCGTCCATAAAAAATTATCAGGCATACTTGTTGCGCGATATTAAGGACTCTACTGGGGTTTATTCCAAGCATTGTGAAAACTTCGTGCACGCCTAAAAAAATATTACCAATGGAACTTCAACATCCTAGCTTTCCGAGGGTCACGATCAATCCAGCCATCTGTTTCGGGAAACCCTGTATCCGAGGAATGAGATTTCCCATCACTACGCTACTAGCCTATCTAGCAGGCGGCACTTCAAAAGAAGAACTGCTCAAAGATTTTCCATTTTTGGAGCAAGAAGATATATACGAAGCTTTAGGTTTTGCCGCTAGTACAATGGAAGATCAATACATTCTTTTACAAAAAGCCAGTGCATGAAATTTCTGTTGGATGTACACATGTCTCCATCTTTAGCCCGTTTACTGGAGGAAGATGGACACAATTGTCGCTTAGTTGCCAAAGTCGCTGATCCAAGACTGCCAGATATTGATATTCTGATATTAGCAGAGGAGAATAGCGAAGTCATACTGACGCACGATCTAGATTTTGGTAAACTACTTGCTTTTCGAGGTAGCAGTTCTCCTTCTGTGATTATATTCAGAATAGATGCTATAAACGCTGTACAATTTCACCAACTGATAAACGATAATTGGGAACAAATAGAGCCTGCATTACTGAAAGGCTCTATTGTTATTATGCGAAGTGATAGCATCCGTATTAGGAAATTACCAATATAAGTGTTGCCTACTTCCCAACCAACTGCGCCCCCACTTGCGTCAA
>JBCDKV010000598.1:0-3630 GCA_038746215.1 Bacteroidota bacterium
CAAATTTGAAAGTACACGTAATAGTTTGTGCTTAAAAATGTCAACAGAGTAAAGTGCACTTTTTTATCCCGAGCGTAGTATAAATAAGGCTTTTTTAAGTTTAAAATGGGAGCAAAAGATACCTTCAAGATGGTAAGGTTATTTTTTTCGCGTTCCTCAAGAAGCCCTTTGAACAAAAATAAACACCCAAATTGCCAATTTAAGACTAAAATGTCAACTACTTTTGATATTTTAGACAGGCGTGTCAAAAAGTCTATTGATTCGAAGATCGAACCTTATCCAATTTGTAAACATCTTTATGAATATACTGCAAACGGGATGAATCTGTGCAAATGGTCGAATTGTAAAATTGTCCAATTGTAGAACTGATGGTGATGTTCTGTACCATTAGTAGACGCTGCTAATGGCAAGATAGAAATAGTCAATTTAGCATTTTTTCAATTTAACACTTCTACAAAGTGCCCAAAATAAAAATGCACTTTTTCATCCCGAATGGAGTATAAGTAAAATTCAAATTATTGCAATGACAGATCAATACCAAACTATTGAGCGTAGCAGTACGGGCGCATTCAAGGATAGAGGTAGTAAATTTTTTGCTTACGCGTTTCCTGTCGAGACTAGAGCAGCGATCACGGATGCTTTGGAAACTGTGAAAAAAAAGCACTTCAAGGCACGGCATTATTGCTACGCTTATCGGCTAGGTATGAATAAAGCGGATTTTCGTGCAAATGACGATGGTGAACCTTCTGGAACAGCGGGCAGACCAATTTTGGGACAAATAGATAGCAGAACCCTAAGTAATATTTTAGTGGTGGTAGTCCGTTATTTTGGAGGTACAAAACTAGGAACTTCTGGTCTCATCAATGCCTACAAAACCAGTGCTGCGGTCGCACTAGATCAAGCAAACATCATCACGAAGACGGTAAAAATGATCTATCGCATTCACTTTGACTACGCGATTATGGGCGATGTGATGAGTAGCGCGAAAAAAATGGATTTGGATATCCAACAACAAGTTTTTGAAAGCAAGCCGTATTTAGAAGTTGCCATTCCGAAGAGCGAAGTTGACGCAAAACTACTGACTTTCAAAGCATTGGTGAGTAAACTGCCAGTAGAACAAGTTGCCAAGATGGAACGAATTGAACATTTAGAGATTAAGGCGAAATAACTAATTGCTCTTAGGTTTTCCATAGCGTTTATCGGGAATTTTTACAAATTGATAATTAGACTTGTGCGAAGTCCTATTTTTCTTAATATTTTACTCAAAAATAGCCTGAGTAAATGTCAGAAAATCGCGCAACAAGTATGCCTTGTAAATCTCTTCGGACGGAAACCCAATAAGCCCTTAATAAAACGGCAACTCATCATCTGCTTCCATCTCCGCTACGGTTTCTTGCGGAACATTCATTTTGTACTTTTCGATGTCCTCTTCCACACAAAATCGTTGCCAAATCGCGGTGAGATGAGCCTGTGTTTCGGGCTGCTGCCGCACGGACCAATAGCGATCTTTATTGGTGCGAACCGCTTCGTCATAATCCACAATAGGGTAGGGGTAGTCCTTCCCCAAGCTACAATTATAAAAGCGCTGATCCAAAGCGGTCATCTCCCACGGACGATGGCAAAGCGGTGCTGGAACGTCCTTTAATTCAGGTAGCCATTGGTGGATGAACGCCCCGTCTGTATCGTGTCTGCTTGCTTGTACATTAGGATTGAAAATGCGTAGGGTATGATAGCCTGTCAAACCCGCTTGCATCTGAATTTGAGGATAGTGAATGCCTGGCTCAAAGTCCAAAAATAGCCTCGCCAAATGATGCGCAATAGGACGCCAATCCAACCAAAGTGCGTAGGAGGTAAAAGTAACCAGCATGGCGCGCATCCGAAAGTTGATCCAGCCCGTTTTTTTTAGACATCGCAGGCTAGCATCTACCATTGGGAATCCCGTTTTCGCCTGTAAAAAGGCTGCTAAGTAATCTTTTCGATTCGTTCGGTCAAGTTGCTGAAAGGCAGGATTAATTGGCTCGTATTCAAGCTGATAGCCCGACTCTAGTTTTTGCATATAGTGGCAACGCCACCAAAGCCTAGATTCAAAATTTTTCAGATTGAAGTATTCGTTTTGCTCGCGTTGATACTTTTTCGTCCATTGATAAAGGGATCGGGTGCTGATGTTACCATAAGCCAGATAAGGAGAAATACGGCTGCAACTGCTGCGACTCAATAGTGGTTTAGAAAGTTGTTTGCTGTAGTTTCGGGAGCGTTTTTTCAGGAAGGAATGAAAATATTTCCATGCGTAACTCTCACCTCCTGGCTGAAAATTCGGATCGGATTGTTGGTAGGCAAAGGGTAGTGGATCACCTGCCAGTTTTTCCGCTAGCGTGATAGGTAAGTTAACAGTTTTTAGTTCCGCTAGATTGTAAGTTATGAGAGGTGCATGGAAATGCTGCTGCACGCTTTCTCGCCAGCCCAGTCGATTTTTCTTTCCCCTCAACACAGCATCTTGCCCAAACTCACGCCACACCACTTCATTCGATTCACACCACTCTTTCACCGTCTTGTCTCGATCAAAAGTCGCTTTTACACCCACTTCCAAATGCGAAAAGATTTGTTGAATGTCATAGCTTTCCTGCATAAGGTCCAAAACCTCTACTACTTCTCGTTGGAAAAAGTAAAGACGAAGTGAATATTGGTCTAGTCTTTTTTGAATATCAAGGAGGCTTTCGTACACGAATCGCCAATGCCGAAGCGCGTAATCTGGATGGGTTTGCAGGCTGGGTTCAAAACAATAAAATATAAGGCTCGGCAACTGACTTTCAGCAGCTTGTGCAAGCGCAGCGTGATCTTTTAGTCTTAAATCACGCTTTAGCCAAACCAAATTTATTGCTTGTTTTTCCACCCAAAATAAACAGTAGCCTACTGGGAAAGGTTTGACAGGAAATCGTCAAGTTTGTCGAGATGAAAATGGATACCCAAATTGCTGATTTTTATTTAAGCGTGTGCGAAGTTCTGAGCAACACTCAGAATAAGTCCGAAGAGACTTACCGAGCATGCTTGTTGAGCGAATTCTTTGCATTGACTCAGGCTGCTTTCAAGTAAAGTGTTAAGAAAAACGCGATTTCGTACACTTGTGATTTTCATCTCATAAAAAGTCAGCAATTTGAGAACAGACGTGTCAACTACTTTTGCGAGTCAGACAAAAAGGTCGATCCAAGACATAAAAAAACCCCCCTCTATTATTCTTACTAGAGAGAGGCTATCCCAAAAACCGATTACATTTTTATATAATTTATGATTTATTGACAGGGCACAAGCGGCTCTTTTGAGGTATATTTTGTCCACATATGAAATCTGACGCTAATATATGCTTTTTCTTTTATATGCAAATTAAATATTTAAATTTTGAGTGTTAAAAATGTTTTGGACACAATATTTTCTGCCTATGGCGATATCATTGGCTCAAATTGAATGATTTTGCCTCAGGCTGTTTTCAAGAGAGATATTAATAGAAACAGGACTTGGTGTAGTTCTAAAACGGATACCCAATCGCTAAATTATAAGACAACTGATCTTGCCGCCAATTTTTGCTGCCAAAATCAATGCGGTTGAGTACCCAGCGTTCATCGGGTGGCAAAGCAG
>JBCDKV010000599.1:0-3626 GCA_038746215.1 Bacteroidota bacterium
AAACCAACAATTTAAACAAGAAAGCTGCTCTTGTTTAAATTGTTGGTTTGCTACGGAAGTCTCGACCGTGAATCAGTCCGAGGATCGCTAAGCTAGAGGTTATCAACGATTACCGAGCTGATCTGTACTTAGTAGCTGCTCGGCAATCCTTGAGGCTTACCGATCAGGGTGCGTTAACCAAAATAATTCGTCCCTGATTGCTTCAAGCGAAACAATAAGCTTAACCTTGCTAAACATATCAACATGAAGCCATGAAGCCATGAAGCCATGAAGCCATGAAGCCATGAAACCATGAAACCATGAAACCATGAAACCCTAAACCTGAACCTTATCCTCTGTCTTCGTGTAAGGTCTAATAATCAAGCGTAGAGATTGGTTGTACATCAAATAGCTCCAGAGCCAATTAAAAAAGATAAAGAGTTTATTTTTTACGCCAATGATCGCAAACAAATGAACTGCTAGCCAAGCAAACCAAGCCAAACTACCATTGAACGAAAACTTTGGAAGATCGACGACGGCTTTGTGCCGACCAATGGTTGCCATAGTGCCTTTATCGAAATATTCGAAGGCTTGTAATTCCTGTCCTTTGAGCATTCTTTTGAAGTTTTTAGCTAGGTTCTTCCCTTGCTGAATGGCAGTTTGCGCGACTTGCGGATGCCCATATTCGTATTCATCGTTCTCCATATAGGCGATGTCACCCACGGCAAATACATCTTCCATGCCTTCCACTTGATTATAAGCGTTCACGCGAATCCTATTGCCACGCACCAAGAGGTCTTCTGGCACACCTTGGAGTTTGTTGCCAATAATACCTGCTGCCCAAATCAGTTTGTGGGTCGGTATTTTTTGTCCGTCTTTGGTGTACACGTAGTCGCCATCGTAATCTGTTACCCTACAATTCAGTTGTACTTTCACGCCCAAATCTGTCAAAAATTTCAAAGCGGCTACCGAAGACTTTTCTGACATACCCGCCAATAACTGATCACCTCCTTGCAATAAATGTATGTCTATTTCTTTGTAATCCAGTTCTTTATATTCTTTTGGGATAACGAATTTTTTCATTTCTGCCAATGCACCTGCTACCTCTACACCCGTCGGGCCACCACCGACAATAACGATGTCGATGTATTTTTGGCGTTCTTTAAAATCTCTTATCGTGACGCTGGTTTCGTAGTCTTCTATGATATGATTTCTTAAGAATAGTGCTTCGGAAACGGACTTCATCGGTATGGCGTGTCGGGCAATTTTTTCATTGCCAAAGAAGTTAGTATCCGCTCCAATGGCGATCACTAAATAGTCGTACCACATTTCCCCCACGGAAGTTTGGATGACTTTTTCTGTTGTGTCAACCGATTGTACTTCTGCTACTCTGATGTAAGCGTCCTTAGCATTTTGAAAAATCTTTCGGAAGGGAAAAACGATGGAACTGGGTTCGAGACCAGACATAGCTACCTGATAGAAAAGCGGCTGGAACTGATGGTAATTATTCTTGTCGACTAATACGACTTGATAATCTGATTTAGCTAAGCGGCGAGCGAGTTCAAGTCCCGCAAAGCCTCCGCCTATGATGACAATTCTTTTTTTATCTGTTTCAGGTATGTTTACTGACATAAAATGATTTTTGATAGAAATGATGCTTTGTTTGTAGTCTTCAGACTTCGCACACCAAAATAACAATTTTGATGGGGAAAGGCTCGATTTTATTGTATTTTTTCTCAATTAATAGCTACTATTGTGGCTATCCGTCTAGCTCTAGTAAGCAACGAACTTCGCAATGCTTCGAGCGTTAGGACTATAAAATAGCATACCAATGTTCACACAAAACGATCTTCAACAACTACAAGAAAAAGGCATCAGTCGCGCCATGGTTGAGCAGCAACTGGAATATTTCAGAGACGGATTTCCGTTCACGAAAGTCATACAAGCTGCTACCATCGGGCAAGGCATATTGCGATTGGCAGAAGCCGAGCGAAAGGATTACATTCAAAAATACGAAGCCGCTAGCAAAGCCTTGGATAGCTGCAAATTCGTACCTGCTTCGGGGGCAGCCAGCCGAATGTTCAAAGCCCTTTTTGCCTATGTCGATAGCGAAGACCACATAGCCGATCATCCAAAAGCGAAAGAAATTATAGCAGAGTTGGATCAACTTGCTTTCAAAGCCGATCTAAAGGCAGCATTAGCGGAACAGGGCAAACAATTGGAAGATTTATTAGCCCATGAGGAATATCGTCCGATTCTGGCGGCATTGCTCAAAGCACACGGATTAGACTATGGCAATCTACCCAAAGGTTTGCTGCAATTTCACGACTACGGTGATTTTACGAGAACAGCCGTAGAAGAACACCTTCTGGAAGGGGCGAACTATTGTAAAGGTGCAAAAGACCTTGTTCATTTGCATTTTACCGTTTCTGCGGAACACCAAGAAAAATTTGAAGACTTGCTGTCTCGATTACAACCTCAATACGAAGCCCAATTTGGCGTGCGCTACGACATCACTTTTTCCCAGCAGCAGCCACATACCGACACCATTGCAGTGGACGAAAACAATGAACCATTTCGACTAGATGACGGTAGCATACTGTTTCGCCCAGGCGGACACGGTGCGCTGATTGAAAACCTAGATGCGCTTGCTTTCGATTTGGTGTTCATTAAAAATATAGATAATGTCGTGCCAGATCACTTAAAAGCGGTCACTTACGAATATAAAAAGGCATTGGCAGGTGTATTACTAGAACTACAAACAACGATATTTGGCTACCTTCAACAGCTAGAAGATCGTACCACAGCAGCACTGATTCAAGAAATTGAAGATTTTGTGCAACAACAGTTATACATTCGTCCGCCTGCGACTTATGCTGCTTTCTCTTTGGAAGAAAAAGCTACTTTTTTACGACAAAAACTCAATCGTCCCATTCGAGTCTGCGGTATGGTAAAAAATGAAGGAGAACCGGGCGGCGGGCCATTTTTCGCTGAGAATCCTGACCAAAGTGTTTCGCTACACATCGTTGAAAGTGCGCAAATCGACGAAGCAGACGAGCAGCAACTGTCCTTATTGAAAACTTCCTCCCACTTCAATCCAGTAGATATTATTTGTACCCTGAAAGACTATCAAGGCAAGGCTTTTGAGCTAAAGAAATACGTCAATACCCAGCAGGGATTCATTTCCAATAAATCCAAAAGTGGTCGCGCCCTGAAAGCATTAGAGCTACCAGGACTTTGGAATGGCTCAATGGCAGACTGGAATACCGTCTTTGTAGAAGTACCCATTTTGACTTTCAATCCTGTGAAACAAGTGAATGATTTATTGCGGGAGACACATCAGGCGAACGCCTCTGGCTAATCGTTTAAGCTGTTTACAATGAGCTAGTCATGTACGAATGTCTTTGGTGATGCTCAAAATGAGATTTAGTAAAATCCCATGAGATCGCGCAACGAGTATGCCCAAGGTTTTTTATGGACGGAAACACAAATTTCAACTTATCTTTCTCCAAAAAATAAGTTAAAATTTGTGTTTCCGTCCGAAGAAATTTACTGAGCATACTTGTTGCTCAATTTGCGGATATTAACCTGAACTATGTCTGAGTTAAATGTCAATAAAAATGAAATCTGCACAGCCGTTATTCGCA
>JBCDKV010000600.1:0-3613 GCA_038746215.1 Bacteroidota bacterium
ATCAAAAACAACATCATTTCTGTCCAAAAGGGCCACCCCAATTGCTAATTTTTATGAAATAAAAATTAGCAATTGGAATACTAAAGTGTCAACTACTTTTACGACTCGGATAAACATGTCCTTATTTCTTGAAAAAAGTAAGTTGAAATTTGTGTTTCCGTCCGAAGAGAATTACTGAGCATACCTGCTGCGCGATCTCTTTGCATTGACTCAGGCTGTTTTCAAATAAAATGTTAATAAAACTGAGACTTCGTACAGCCCTATTTATAAATAGGGAATAGATTTCACAATTTGGCAAGAACGACAAAAAAAACAAAAAAAGCGGGTAAGATCACGCCGCTGATGAAGCAGTATTTTGATCTGAAAGCGAAATATCCGAAAGCAATTTTGCTGTTTCGAGTAGGGGACTTTTACGAAACCTTTGGTGAAGATGCGATCACGGCTTCACAAGTCTTGGGTATCATCCTGACGGCTCGTAACAATGGGGGTAGTAAGATCGAACTGGCGGGCTTTCCACATCACTCTATGGATTTGTACCTGCCACGCTTGGTGCGAGCGGGCTATCGAGTAGCGATTTGTGAGCAACTAGAGAAACCGAGCAAAGAGAAAAAAATCGTGAAGCGCGGTGTGACAGAAGTGGTGACACCAGGCATTGCGGTGGATGATAAGTTGCTAGACCACAAAAGCAATAATTATCTAGCTGCCCTTACGTTTGGGAAAAAAGGGCAGTTGGGCGTCGCTTTTTTGGATGTCTCTACGGGCGAATTTTTGACCAGCGAGGGCAGCAAAGGCTACATCGACAAACTGATACAGAGTCTCCAGCCTTCAGAAATTCTCTTTTCCAAGGATCAGACCCAAGGTTTTCAAGCCCAATTTGGAGAAAAATTCTACACTTTTCCGCTCGACGAATGGATTTTTTCTTTCGACTATGCTAGAGAAAAACTACTGTCCCACTTTGAGGTCAAAACCTTAAAAGGCTTCGGAGTGGAAGCGATGGAATTGGCACAAATTTCCGCTGGCGCAATCCTACACTATCTAGAGACCACCGAAAATAAAAACCTCAAACACATTGCGTCGATTAGTCGCATTCAGGCAGATCGCTACGTTTGGCTCGACCGCTTCACCATCCGCAATTTGGAGTTGATTCATAGTCCACACGAAACGGGTGTACCGCTCATCAAGATTCTAGACAAAACGGTTTCTCCAATGGGGGCGCGACTCCTCAAAAAGTGGGTGGTTTTGCCACTGAAATCGCAAAAAGAAATCGAAAGTCGCTTGGATATCGTGGACTTTTTCCTGCGCGAACAAAGCCTCGCCCAAGAGCTAGAAGTCTATTTCCGACAAATGGGTGATTTGGAACGACTGATCTCCAAAGTACCGCTCGGAAAGATTAATCCGCGAGAAGTGGTACAGTTGCTACGAGCTTTGGAAGCAATGATTCCAGTGCAGGAACAACTGAAATTGAGCGACAACAATTACCTCATCAAAATAGCGGATGGACTCAATCCTTGTCCGTCTTTGCGCAGCCAAATCAAACAACAAATCGTAGCAGAACCTCCCGTCAACCTAGCCAAGGGTGGCGTCATAGCGGATGGCTTTCATACGGAATTGGATGAGTTGCGTACCATCGTCAAAAATAGCAAGCAGTTGCTCCTAGAGATTCAACTGAAAGAAGCGACTCGAACGGGCATAGAAAATCTGAAAATTGGCTTCAATAATGTATTTGGCTACTATTTGGAGGTGACCAATAAATACAAAAATAAAGGCATGGTGCCGCCCGAATGGACCCGCAAACAGACACTGACGGGTTCGGAACGCTACATCACCGAAGAACTCAAAGTTTTAGAAAGCAAAATATTAGGCGCAGAAGAAAAGATATTGGTTTTAGAACAGCAACTCTACGAGCAACTCATCCTCAGCATCTCCGATTTCATTCAGCCCGTACAATACAATGCTAGCCTCATTGCTCGTTTGGATGGATTATTGTCCTTTTCTAAAGTGGCACAGCGATACAGCTATTGCCGTCCTGTCCTCAACGATGGATACGCCATAGACATCAAAGCGGGACGCCATCCCGTCATCGAACAACAAATGCCCATTGGCGAAAGCTATGTACCCAACGATGTGTATTTGGATCAAACGGAGCAGCAAATTTTGATGATTACGGGACCTAACATGGCAGGAAAATCTGCGCTGCTGCGGCAAACCGCTCTAATCTGTCTAATGGCACAAATGGGAAGTTTCGTACCTGCGGAAAGCGCCGAATTGGGTTGGGTCGATAAAGTATTCACTAGGGTAGGGGCTTCCGATAATATTTCTTCGGGCGAATCGACTTTTATGGTGGAAATGAATGAGACGGCGAGCATTATGAATAACATTTCGGCACGCAGTCTGATTTTGTTGGATGAAATTGGTCGGGGTACGAGTACTTACGACGGTATTTCTATCGCTTGGTCGATTGCAGAATTTTTGCACCATCAAGGCGGTGCGAAAACTTTATTTGCTACCCATTACCACGAACTGAATGAACTCGCCAATAAATTTTTGCGCATCAAAAACTATCATATTGCGACCAAAGAAGTCGGACAAAAAGTGATTTTTTTGCGGAAACTTGTGCCAGGAGGTAGCCAACATAGTTTTGGCATCCACGTCGCCAAAATGGCAGGGATGCCACGCAATATCGTCGAGCGAGCGGCTCACATCCTTACGCAATTAGAACAGAAATCCATCAATACAGAAGTCGAAACGGAGGATGGTATCAAAACGCCGAAAGCTGCTACGGCGCAACTCACTGCGCCCGTCCAGTTGAGTATTTTTGAAAGCCACGATCCTAAAATAGCAGCCCTCAAAGCAGCACTGGAAGACGTAAATATTAATGCCATGACTCCTATCGAATGTATGATGAAATTGAATGAGTTGAAGAAGATGATGGATTGACTTATATCTCCGCCCGAAGAGACTTACTGCCAATAGCCAAAGTCGAGCATAGAATAAACCATACAAACACATGAAATCGACTGTAACAGTCTACACCATCGGACACTCCAACCATGAGTTGGACTATTTCTTAGAACTGCTAAATACCTACCAAATCAACTGCCTCATTGATGTGCGTACCGTGGCGGCCAGTGCTTACAATCCACAATACAATAAAGCTGCTTTACAGGCGACTTTGCAAGCGCAAGACATCGTTTATATGCACTTCAAACAGGCATTTGGTGCAAGACACGACAACGAGCAACTGCAAGACGACAGTGGGCAAGTGGACTTCCAAGCCGTGCAAAAGAGTCAAGCTTTTCTGGAAGGCGTCGAGCGAGTTAAAAAAGGTTTGGCAAAAAATTATCGAATTGCTTTGATGTGTTCGGAAGGGCATCCACTAGAATGTCATCGCTTTTCGATGATTGCCGTATATTTGGAGCAGATTGGAATTGAAGTGCAGCACATTCTTAGGAATAGCAATCTTGCTTCGCATCAAACTTTGGAAGCCGACTTATTAGAAAAATTCAAGAAAAAGCTGCCCCAACCTTCTTTATTTGAACCCCATATCGACCAAGCAGCACAGTTGAAAGCGGCTTATCGTTTGCACAATGAACAGATTGGGTGGCGGAAAAAG
>JBCDKV010000601.1:0-3602 GCA_038746215.1 Bacteroidota bacterium
CGTATCGGTTGTGATTTCCAATATGCGGTACAAGAAGTGCCTAATGGATTGGCGCAGGCTTTCGTGATCGGTGAAGACTTCATTGGTGATGATTCGGCAGCACTAATTTTAGGAGACAATATCTTCTACGGTGCTGGATTGAGTAAATTACTGAAAGAAAGTAGTGAACTGGAACGAGGTGCAAAGGTATTCGCCTATCCAGTGTCTGACCCAGAACGCTACGGAGTGGTAGAATTTGATGATGATTTTAAAGTGCTGTCCATAGAAGAAAAGCCCAAGCAGCCTAAGTCCAATTATGCCGTACCAGGACTCTATTTCTATGACAATCGAGTCGTACAGATTGCGAAAAATATAGAACCTTCGGCAAGAGGTGAGTATGAAATCACTGATGTCAATAGGACTTATCTGCTGATGGATGAGCTAATGGTCGGAGTGATGGATCGAGGAACAGCATGGCTAGATACAGGAACGTTCAATTCTTTGAGTGATGCTTCCGAATTTGTGCGTGTAATCGAACAGCGACAAGGTCTGAAGATTGGCTGTATTGAAGAAATCGCCTACAGAATGGGCTTTATCAATGCTGATCAGTTAGCAAAAATAGCACAACCACTATTGAAAAGTGGATATGGGAAATATTTGATGCAGGTCTTGTCGAATGCTAAAGTAAAAGCGTAAAACGTCTGCTTTAGCATTGTCACTTGCAGCAGGATGATACATATGTCAGATTTTTTATTTTTAGCCTCAATTGTAAGGATAGATATAGATAAATTACTTTCTTTGCGCCAACACAGCACGACAGAAATATAAACATACAAAATAGGTGGAAAGGCAACCAATAAAATTCACGCAAAAGCATTTACTCACGATCATTAAAAATCACTAGCATTATGTGTGGAATTGTAGCGTACATAGGTGAAAAGCAGGCTTATCCGATTTTAATAAAGGGTTTACAACGTTTGGAATACAGAGGGTATGACAGTGCGGGAGTTGCGCTACTCAATGGTCAGTTGAATGTCTACAAGAAGAAAGGAAAAGTTGAAGATTTAGTCCACCACGTGGAAAATCTGAGCAAAGGTGGAAATATTGGAATTGGACATACGCGCTGGGCGACACACGGCGAGCCAAACGATATAAACGCACATCCACACAATTCTGGTAATGATCGGCTGACCATCATACACAATGGCATTATTGAGAACTATGAGTTGCTCAAGAAAGCACTGATCAAGCAAGGGCATCAGTTTCAAAGCGATACGGATACCGAAGTGCTAGCACACCTCATCGAAGAAGTAAAGCACAGCGAAAATCTACCTATTGAGGAAGCCGTACGATTAGCCCTTTCCAAAGTAGTGGGTGCTTATGCTATTGTTGTCTTAGACCAAGACGAACCTAACAAATTGGTTGCAGCCCGTAAGTCAAGCCCACTGGTAGTCGGAATTGGAGAGGATGAGTTTTTCTTAGCTTCTGATGCGACCCCCATCATAGAATACACCAAAAAAGTAGTCTACCTCAATGATGAAGAAATCGCAGTTGTCACTAAAGAAGGTGATTTTCGGATTCGCAACATCGAAAACGTAGAGCAAGAGCCGCATTTCTATTACTTAGATATGCAAATAGAGATGTTGGAGAAAGAGGGCTACGACTACTTTATGCTCAAAGAAATTTTCCAACAACCGCAGACCATTGCCGACTGTATGCGTGGTCGCTTAAACGCTAAAGAAGGATGGATTTTGCTGGGAAGTTTAGAGGATAACCTAGAAAAATTCTTAAACGCAGACCGCATCGTTTTTGTGGCTTGTGGCACGTCTTGGCATGCTGGTTTAGTAGCAGAATACCTCCTGGAAGATATTGCGAGAATTCAGGTAGAAGTAGAATATGCTTCCGAATTTCGATACAGAAATCCAGTAATCACCAACCGAGATATCGTGATTCCCATTTCCCAATCGGGAGAAACGGCTGATACCTTAGCGGCTATAAAACTAGCCAAAGAACGAGGCGCATTCTTATACGGTATCGTCAACGTCGTGGGATCTTCCATTGCCAGAGAAACGCACGCTGGTTCCTATATCCACGCAGGTCCAGAAATTGGCGTAGCTTCCACTAAAGCCTTTACGGGGCAGTTGACTGTGCTTACTTTAATGACACTCTACTTAGGTTATAAAAAAGGTACATTGAGCAAATCAGAGTACCATCGGCTCATCGTAGAGTTTAGTAAAATACCCGAAAAAATAGAAGAAGTATTGAAGTACGACTCCAAAATACATTATATCGCGCAACAAATCCGAAATGCCAGCAATGCGCTTTATCTAGGACGCGGAATGAATTTTCCAGTTGCCTTAGAGGGTGCTTTGAAATTGAAAGAAATTTCTTACATTCACGCAGAAGGTTATCCCGCTGCGGAAATGAAACACGGACCAATTGCATTGATAGATGCGCTGATGCCCGTCATTGTCATTGCCACCAATAAAAGTGCGTACGAAAAGATTGTTAGCAATATCCAAGAGGTAAAAGCGAGAAAAGGATTGGTCATCGCTATCGTAACGGAAGGAGATGAGCAAATTAGATCAGTAGCAGATTTTGTCATCGAAATACCAGAAGTAGATGAAATATTTGCACCGCTTGTTTCTTCCATTCCGCTACAACTGCTTTCATATCACGTCGCAAACATGCGTGGTTGCAATGTCGATCAACCAAGGAACTTGGCAAAATCAGTGACGGTAGAGTAGAGGCTTGAAAGTTTCAACTACTTTTTTGATCTAAATAAGCATGTCAAAAAATGCTAAAAAACCAATTAAGCTTTTCCAATATTGGAAGCTATATTTACTTTTGGTAGTTCTGTAAGTGTAAAGCAATACGCCGTTATCGTTTTCTATGATGGTGTTGCTTCAACGAATAGTGCTACGTCCTATTTTTCTATGCTGAATAGCTAAAGGCTACTTGCCAATAGCGAATAGCAAAAAAGACCGACTATAAGTCCGCTGCGACTTATCGTTGGCGAAGCCGTAGCAAAACGCAAGAAAAACATGGCTGCAACCGCAATCGCACAAAAAGAAAATCATTTACATCATACCGAGGCACGGTGGTTCGCGATCTACACGCGCTATAAATGCGAAAAGGTCGTACTACAAAACCTAAAGAACAAAGGAATAGAGTGCTATGTACCACTACAAGAGGTAAAGCGACAGTACACCCGTAAAGTCAAAACCCACCATATTCCGCTCATTAGTTGTTACGCTTTCGTGAAAGTCAATAAAGCAGACTACGTTCGAGTGCTGGAGACAGACTACGTGCTAGAGTACGTAAAAATTGGTAGAAATCTGATTGCAATTCCAGAGCAAGAAATTGATTTGCTCAAAAGAATAGTAGGAGAGGGGCTAGTGACAGCTATTGAGCCAAGCAGTGTGAAAGTAGGTGATCAAGTAGAACTCATTGCAGGTCGCCTAACAGGGCTGAAAGGTAAATTGGTCGAAACCAATCACGGCAAACGCATGGTAGTACAACTAGAAACCTTAGGGCAAGATTTAATTATCGAGGTATCGCCTGAGTTGTTGCGACGGGTGATTTGATGAAACTAAAGTATTGATTTTCTTGTTTTATAGTAA
>JBCDKV010000602.1:0-3602 GCA_038746215.1 Bacteroidota bacterium
CAAGGAGTAGCTATGCTGGAAGCTTTAGTCGAAGAACTGACTGTATAATGTGAATAACGGCTTTACGCATCTCCATTTTTTTAACATTTACCTCAAATATGGTTCAGGTCAATACAAGGAAATTACTAAGCATACTTGTTGCGCGATCTCAAGAAACTCACTAATATCTAAGAATTTAGTACCGCCTTACTGTATAAGATGAAGAAGTTTACTCGTCGTTCATATGTATAAATAACATCTTTTAAACTTGATAATTGAACTGTAAATATTATGAGAATTTACTTATTAATCATCACCTCATTACTCGTTTCAAAGATGACAGCACAAGACCCTGACCGTCAGTTCTACACCGCCAATCAATCCTACGAAATTGGGGAATACGCCGTAGCTATCGAACAGTACGAAAGCTTATTAGCCTCCGATTATCAATCCGCAGCACTCTATTATAATTTAGGCAATGCTTACTATCGTTCGGGTGATTTGGGAGAAGCGATTTTAAACTACGAACGAGCAGCAAGACTAGATGCCAGCGACGAAGATATACAGCACAATCTAGCTTTGGCGAGCAGCGAAGTAGGACTGCAACTAGATCAGTTACCGCCTTTTTTCTTGACGACTTGGAAACAAAACCTAGAAGATGCCTTATCCACCAATGCCTGGTCGATCATTTTTCTCTGCCTACTCTGGCTCACATTGGCAGCTTTGGTTCTTTGGCAAGTAGGAAAGCAACGCAACCAACGCAAATGGGGATTTCTCGCGGCTTTTGCCTTACTACTGTTTACTATCACCAGCTTTTCTATCGCAGCGGGTAGTCATCGCACCGCTCAGCATAGTGGTGCAGCTATCATATTGGAGGAAGTTCCGCTGCGTAAAGGGGCAAATGCCGCCAGTCCCGAAATGATTCAATTGCTTGCAGGGATCAAAGTGAAACTGCTCAAAACCCAAATCCAAGACTGGCAAAAAGTGCGTTTATCTAATGGGCAAGAGGGTTGGGTGCCAGTTGAAGTGATAGAGGAGATTTAGAGCATGCCAGCTTTGCGAAAGTTGTGGGCAGCTTGGTGGGCTTACTTTTGTAAAGCTTAGCCCTTAGACTACTAGACATTTTAGACTACAGGATAGGGGTGTACGAAGTCTCACTTTTCTTAGCATTTTACTCGGAAACAGCCTGGGTCAATATTCGTAAATTGAGCATACTTGTTGCGCGATCTCAGAAGCTTCACTGAAACTTATTCTGAGTATTGCTCAAAACCCTGATTACAGAAGAAAAGACGGTAGTGCTGCAAATGTAAGGCTATGCTGCACGCAAAGCTCGCAAAGCACGCAGGGCGCAAGGGCGCATGCAGCCTTACAAGTATAGGACTACCGAAAAGACAAGCAGATTACATAGCTACACTAGCTGCTTTTCTTAGTGTTTCTAAGTGTCCTTAGTGTTTCAAATTTGTGTTTTGTCTATTTGTATTTAGTCCTCCAAAACCAATACTCAAGCTTCGCAAAAGAGATTACGTAAAAGGAACAACAGCATCAAACGCACATGGAACTATTGCTCAAAGGAATCATCGTCGGCTTAGGTTTGACTATATTGGTCGGTCCAATACTGGTGAGCCTTTTAGATGCTAGTCTGGAGCGAGGAAAATGGGCGGGATTACTCGTAGGTTTAGGCATATGGACGAGCGATCTACTGTTTGTTTTGCTCACTTATTTTGGTATGACAAAAATCCGAAGACTCGTAGACACCCCTAATTTTGAGCTAGTAGTCGGTATTTTGGGCGGTATCATTCTGATCGGATTTGGCATCAGTATTTTCCTATCCAAATCAATAGATATTCAACAGGCTGTGGATCGCCAGCAGCAGCATTTTTCACCCATCCGCTATTTTTTCAAAGGCTATGTCGTCAATACCTTCAATCCCTTCACTTTTTTCTTTTGGATTGGACTTAGTTCGACGGTGGTGGTAGATGCGCACTATACTCATCAAGAAGCTTTTTTGTACTATTTAGGCATCATTGGAACACTAGTCGTCACCGATAGCACAAAGGTCTTTTTGGCAGCTTACGTTGGAAAATTTTTATCGCCCAAAAAGATTTTGTTGATGAAACGGATCGCTGGCAGCATTTTGATTTTGTTCGGCATTGGACTGATTTTACGAGTGCTCTGATCGCGTGAAATTGCAAATCATTACCTGCCCAAGAGATCAACAAAGACTAGCTTTCAGCGATTGCCCTGAATTGCGTAAGTTTGCGGAATTTCTGACCAAATAAAATAAAATTATGAATAAAAATCCTTTGAAAGAAGAGGCACTACACTACCATGCCAAAGGAAGACCAGGAAAAATTGAGGTAATCCCTAGCAAAGAATACGCCAACCAAAGAGACCTTTCCCTCGCTTACTCCCCGGGTGTGGCAGAACCCTGTCTAGCCATCGAGCGAGACAACAATCTAGCCTATCAATACACCACTAAGGGCAATTTAGTAGCAGTCATCAGCAACGGGACAGCCGTGCTAGGGCTAGGAGATATTGGTGCGGTGGCAGGCAAGCCAGTAATGGAAGGCAAAGGATTACTCTTCAAGATATACGCCGATATTGATTGTTTCGACTTGGAATTGGATACTAAAGATGTAGATGAATTTATCCGAACGGTAAAGATTTTAGAGCCTACTTTTGGTGGCGTCAATTTGGAGGATATTTCTGCGCCTGCTTGTTTTGAAATCGAAGAACGGCTGAAAGCAGAACTCAACATTCCAGTGATGCACGACGATCAGCATGGTACTGCGATTATCAGCGGAGCAGCTTTGTTAAATGCCTTGGAATTGGTGGATAAAAAAATAGCAGATATTAGAATTGTAGTGAATGGGGCGGGCGCATCTGCCATTTCTTGTACCAAAATTTATCTTTCGCTTGGTGCAAAGAAAGAGAACATCTTCATGTACGACAGCAAGGGTTTGATTCATCCCGAGCGAGACAATTTGAATGGTAAAAAACCCGAATTTGTCAACGAAACACTGCCCGCCTCCACCAGCTTGACCGAAGTACTGCAAGGAGCAGATGTCTTCATCGGATTATCAAAAGGTAACGTCCTGAGCCAAGATATGGTGAAAGGTATGGCAGCCAATCCCATCATTTTTGCGATGGCTAATCCAACGCCCGAAATTAGCTACGAAGATGCCAAAGCAGCCCGCCCAGACTGCATTATGGCGACGGGTCGTTCGGACTATCCCAATCAGGTCAACAATGTGCTGGGCTTTCCATTCATCTTCCGTGGTGCGTTAGATGTAAGAGCATCAGAAATCAACGAAGCCATGAAACTAGCAGCCGTGAAAGCACTAGCAGAACTGGCTAAAAAACCCGTTCCCGAAATTGTAAATATGGCTTATAATGATGCCAATTTGAGGTTTGGGAAAGACTATATCATCCCTAAGCCTGTCGATCCAAGGCTTATCACGACGGTTGCGCCAGCGGTTGCAAAAGCAGCGATGGATTCGGGCGTGGCTAAATACCCCATTCAAGACTGGGAAGCCTACGAGACCGAGCTTTCTAAAAGAATCGGCAATGATAATACGCTTTCTAAAGTGATCGAAAATAAAGCCAAACAGGATGTGAAACGC
>JBCDKV010000603.1:0-3595 GCA_038746215.1 Bacteroidota bacterium
CTTCAAGCTTGCCTGATAAGAAAATTGTGCAACAAGTATACTCAGTAAGTCTCTTCGGACGGAAGCACAAATTTTTCCCAAAAAATTTGTGCTTCCGTCCATAAAAACTTTTTTTGGCATACTTGTTGCCCGATCTCAAGCGCTTTACTAAAATTTTTCTCAGGCACAGCCAAAAACTTTGTAACCTCCTAAAATAGAAATTCTAATCTCAGTTATTCAAACATATTCAGTATGGTCAAGATAGGAGACGTCAATCTGGGAGCATTTCCACTGTTGTTAGCACCGATGGAAGATGTAAGTGATCCGCCTTTTCGAGCTTTGTGCAAAGAGCAAGGCTGCGATATGATGTATACCGAATTCATATCTGTAGAAGGGCTGATTCGAGATGCCCACAAAAGTGTCCAGAAATTGGACATTTACGAGGAAGAGCGTCCTATCGGCATTCAGATTTTTGGGGCAGAACTGGACTCTATGATGCGAGCAGCGGAAATTGTGGAAGCAGCACAACCCGAAGTATTAGATATTAATTACGGTTGTCCAGTAAAGAAAGTCGTTTGTAAGATGGCAGGGGCAGGTATCTTACAGGATATAGATCGCATGGTGAAACTGACGGATGCTGTCGTGAAATCCACGAATTTACCCGTTACGGTCAAGACGCGTTTGGGCTGGGATGAAAAGACCAAATACATTGAAGAAATTGCAGAGCGATTACAAGATGTAGGTATCAAGGCGTTGTCTATCCACGGGCGCACTCGTAAGCAAATGTATAAAGGAGAAGCAGACTGGACATTGATCGGTCGCATCAAAGAAAACCCACGTGTCCACATTCCTATTTTTGGCAATGGAGATATTGATAGTCCACAAAAAGCGGAAACTTACCGCAATAGATACGGTGTCGATGGCATCATGATTGGGCGGGCGAGCATTGGCTATCCTTGGATTTTCCGCGAAATCAAGCACTACTTTGCTACTGGGGAAATTTTGCCACCGCCAGATATTCACGAAAGAGTGGCAGCTTGCCGACAACACCTCAAACACTCCATCGAATGGAAAGGAGCAAAATTAGGCGTCTTAGAAATGCGACGCCACTACACCAATTACTTCAAAGGTTATCGGAATATCAGACATTTCAGACAGCGACTTGTCACAGAGCATGACCCTAGCACGCTATTTGAAATTTTAAGCCAGCTAGAAGAACATTATGCTTCGGAAATGATGGTCACGCTTTGAGTGTAGCGATAAAATAGTAACTTAGTAGTCTTTCAAGCTAATCCTGTCGGGTAATTTGGCGATTTTTGAATTTCTGGTCAAACAGTTATGCCCCACAAGACCCCAACTGTTTGAAGGAAAAAGCCTCATCGCAGCTATGGCTATGCTTAGCCCCCCATCCCTGCTGGTTCAGGAACTTACATTCCTTCATGCCTTGCTTAAATCCAAAACCCCCTCAAATTCCACTCGACATCATTAACTAAAAAATAGTTCATTTTCGACTCAAAGATCAACATCCAACCAAACTCTAAGCAAAACGAAAAATAAATGGCTTCTACTAAAATACAATTCCCCAACGCTTTGGGAGAACTACTTTCCGCGAAATTAGATGTACCGGTCAACCAACATCCGCATACTTTTGCCGTTTTTGCGCATTGTTTTACTTGCAACAAAAACCTGAGCGCAGTCCGCAATATTAGTCGTGCTTTAAATCAGGCGGGAATAGCAGTTTTGCGGTTCGATTTTACAGGTTTAGGAGAAAGCGAAGGCGAATTTGCTGATACTAATTTTACGTCCAATGTAGAAGATTTGATTGCTGCTTGTACTTTTTTGGCGGAACAATATCAAGCACCAGAGCTGATCGTTGGGCATTCACTGGGTGGGGCGGCGGTCATTTGTGCAGCGGATAAAGTGGCGTCTATCAAAGCAATTGCGACCATTGGCGCACCTTTTGCACCTAATCACGTTAGCCATCTCATTGCTACTAAAGCCATGGAAATCGAAGCAGCGGGTGAAGCAGAAGTCGTGATTGGTGGACGAGCATTCAAGGTGAAGAAGCAGTTTTTAGAAGACATTATTGCCCAGTCGTTGACAGAAAAACTGCGAAAGATGCGCAAAGCTATCTTGGTGCTACATTCGCCACAGGATGAAATCGTTGAAATAGAGAATGCAGCCAAGCTTTATCATGCGGCTTTTCATCCAAAAAGTTTTATTAGCTTGGATGGTGCAGATCATTTGCTATCTGATAAAGCAGATTCCAACTACACGGGTACAGTCATTGCGAACTGGGCGAGTCGATACATCACGGTTTCTCCTAAGTCCATGCTAGATTCAGATAAACAGGTTGCTGTTCGATTGGGTGAAAAAGGCTTTACTTCGGAAGTCATGGTGCGGCATCATCATCTGACGGCGGACGAACCCGCTTCGGTGGGTGGTAATGATTTTGGACCTACTCCCTACGAATTGGTGTCAGCAGGTTTGGGAGCTTGTACTGCTATGACAATTCAGATGTATGCAAGAAGGAAAAAATGGCTGGTGGAGGAAGTGGTAGTACACATCGATCACAAAAAAGATCACGCAGAAGATTGTGAGCATTGTGACGAAACCAAAAACAAAATTGATGTCTTCGATCGTACCATTGAGTTGAAAGGCGATCTGAGCGAAGAACAAATTACGCGTCTCATGGAAATCGCAGATCGCTGCCCAGTGCATAGAACCTTACACGAGGAAGTGTTGGTGAAAACTGCTTTAGATGATAGATCATAGAGGCGCAAAGATGTCAAAAATGATACTTCATTAAGGTGAGCAGCAGCGATTTAAAACAAACATAGGCTACTGTGCTTTTTAATCAAGTGTTTCAGTCAACGCTCATGCAAATACTACGAAATCGCACAACAAGTATGTTCAAGTTTTTTATGCACTCACTAGCATACTTGCTGCGCAATTTTCTGACTAGAAAAAGAACAAGTCAAAAACCAATTCGCTCGACTTCGATAGGTCTAGTGAAAGACCCTATATCGCATTAATAATCGTGCCGTCAGGCAGGAGTTCCAAATCAATCGCAGTCGATTGACCAGCATCATAAGTTTCCTCCGCATCGGCTGAAAATCCAGTGACAATATAGATCATCCAGTCTTCCTCGATGGTAGCCGCAGATTGAGTCATGCTTACTCCATCAGAAAAAGTTCCAGCAATGACCTTACTTTGAATGATCTCTCCCTTGGGTTCAAAAGTGGCGAGGATGTATTGGTAATTCAACAGACCAGCTTTCCAGTAAACAATAGCGTGAAAAGCATCTGTTTTCGGTAGTCGAAAGCAGGGTACATATTCCACGAGTGCTACCTCTTCCGCTGACACTTCGTCTTCGAGTGGTACGATATATTGCTGGATAGCCAGTGGTGGGAGCGGTTCGTTCTTTTGACTAAATAGATGATGCGTAGAATCGCCCAAATGCACGGGTAACTCAATTTCAGGGAAATATTCTAAAAAATGAGAAAAGCGAATTTGCTTTTTTTGCATGTAAAAATGAGTTCTGGATTTAAGGAATGGTACACAAATAAATTTACATTTTGACTTGCTCTTTTTTCCTTACTCGGCGTTATAAAAA
>JBCDKV010000604.1:0-3594 GCA_038746215.1 Bacteroidota bacterium
ACACATCCAAAGCCGAATACTCATCGCCGCCAAACGCCTTTTGCGCTTCTCGGAGCTTCAAAATAAAGAGATTGCCTACGAATTAGGGTTTTCTGCCCCTGCTAATTTTAGTCAGTTTTTTAAGAAATGTACGGGTGTTTCACCTTCCAAGTTCAGAGCGCAGATATAAAATTAAGAGAAATCCGACTCGCATAGCCGTTATTCGTATGAGATATTACTAGCTTCGCCCAATGAAAATAGCAGAAACTGAATTATTTCGCTTTTTGAGGAAACAAGCCAAGCGAGTATTCACATTTTTGGCAAGTCTGCTCTTGCGTCTATATGCCTTTTTGGACAGAAAAACACTTAAACCAGCAGCAATAAAGACTATTGCCCTGCCCTTTCTACCTCATCTTGGCATCGGCGATCTCCTAATGCTTTCCCCCATCATTACTCACATTGCAAAACACTTCGAATCCGCAGCAATTCATTTGCTCACTCATCATCCAAATTTCATTCAATTTCCTGAAAATGTTCATTTGATTCCACCGAATAAAGCAGCCTCACGCTACGATCTGTTGCTGTCGATTTCTCCCCATACCAAGCACGTACAATACATTAGGCGTAGTGAAATGTGGTATGGCTACTTTTTTTCTACCCAAATCATCAGTAATATTAGTGGTACACAAAGCAAAAAATGTGATGTTCATCAAAATCATCATATCCACAAGGGTAGTTTGATCTTAGCGGAAAAACAGTTGTTTGGCAAGCTTTTTAAACCATTTCCTGCGCAATTGACGTATCCTGATTTGCATCGGAAGGAACTATCTGCTGACTTTAAAGATACTCAGTATTTAGCTATTGGTATTTTTCCTCAATTTCCACAAAGCGAATGGTCGTTGTCTAAATTTGCCTACATCATCAATAGGCTTTTCGAGGAATCAATTTTCGAGCGGTTGGTTATTCTAGGAGGCAAATCAGCACGGGAACAGGTACTTAATCACGCTTTTCAAATTTTACTGAAAGTTGCTCCTGACAAGCGCGTAGATTTGGTGGGTAAAACCACCTTAGCAAAGGCGACGACTATTATCGCTACTAGCACTGCCTTTTTAGGTATCGACTCAGGTTTGGCACATATTGCTTACCTAGTTGCGCCTATGAGTTTTGTCGTTTTCACCATTGCACATCCAGTTTATCGCTTACCTTTGCACCAAGATTTGAGGGATAAAATTACCACTTTTCATCCCTACGAAGATGATGGAGTTCCTATTTTTGATGGACAGCATCCGCTTTCAGAACAACAGGTGAAGGCGATTGGAGAGCGACTAGATGAGCGGGAAATCACCTCGAAAATAATTGAAAAAATGTCTGCATCTTGAAAATCATTCATTTCCATAGGAATCCACAAGTTGGTTTTCATAGTATTGAAAATATGTATGCTAGCATCAGAACGGTACTAGTCCAACAAGGTGTGTCTATCCGAAAAGTTCGGCTTCCATTCACCTGCAAAAGTCATTTGGGTAAACTACTAAATATCCTCTACACCTGCTTTTTTCGTGCGGATGTCTATCACATGACGGGCGATGCACATTATATCGCTATGGTGCTGCCCAAACAGAAGACGATTATTTCTGCGCATTCTGTGGAAGGCGGCAGAAAAGAATTGGTAGGACTGAAAGGAAAACTATATAAGTATTTATACTTTACAATCCCAAATCGCCATGCTAGCTATTGGACAACAGTCTCCAATTTCACCCGTCAGGAACTCATAGATTATATTAAATGCGATCCCGATAAAGTGAAAATCATTGCAAATCCAATACTTGCTACCTTTCAAAAATCACCTAAAATATTCAATGCGTCGAAACCTGTTTTACTACAAGTGGGTACAAATCCTAGAAAAAATATTGCACAATTGCTGCGTGCTATTAAAGATATGAATTGTCGATTGCATCTAGTCGGCGTCCCTTCTGAGGAAGAGCGACATCTACTAACAGTTTATAACATTGACCATATTATCACTCCCAAAGCAAGTCCAGCGGCGATGAATACGATTTACGAAAATTGTGATATAATGGTGCTAATATCTGTGAATGAGAGTTTTGGTATGCCAATCATTGAGGCACAGCAAGTTGGACGGGTCGTTTTGGCTTCCAATGTCACCGCCATGCCCGAAATAGGGGCAGATGCCGCCATCTACGTCGATCCTTACGATGTGAATAGCATCAGAATGGGGATTGAAATGCTGATCTCGAATGCTGATCTGAGAGCTAATTTGATTGAAAAAGGCTATAAAAATGTACAACGATTCGATTTGAATCAAATTGCGCAGCAATATTTAGCGTTATACCAAGCAATTTTCTATGCTAAAAAGAGCCATTAAATATCTATTACATTTGCTTCCTAATGACCTACTTTATCGAAAAATTCAGGTCTATTTGAGTCAACGAGCGGTGAAGCAAGGTGCTATGGAAGATAGTATGCGTCCCGTACTCGAACAGCTTATTCCGGCGGGTGCAACGGCTTTGGATGTGGGTGCTAATTTCGGTCACTACACAGCTTTTTTGGCGCAACAAGTCGGTAAAGACGGGCAAGTGTACGCTTTTGAACCGATTCCAACCGCTTTCAAAATCGCACAAGCAGTCACGCGATCTTATCCACAAGTCCAACTTTATCAAAAAGGAGTAGGTGTATCCGAAGAAATTGTTGTTTTCCATTTGCCAATTGACGATTGGAAAAATAAATCTTTTGGATTGGCACATTTGGAGACGAAAAAAGTAAGAGAGGAAGCTCGAACTATAGCGATAAAAGCCTCTATCGTTGCCATTGATGATTTCTTACTGCCTCGATTAATGCGCCTTGATTTCGTAAAAATTGATACAGAAGGCAGTGAGTTTTTTGTTTTGAAAGGGATGCAAAAAACCATTGAACGATTCCAACCAATCATTTATGTCGAGCTAGTTTCCGACTTTTTAGCACGCTATGATGTACGTACATTAGATGTTTATCAGTTCATTCAAGCAATAGACTATAGTTTGCACTGCTACCGCGATGAATGCTTCCTACCTTTCGAGGGAGAACATTTTTCAGATAATTTTCTATTATGTCCAAAATCAATGCAACTCCCGAATATCTAATCATTGCAGGTACGCCCAAATCTGGTAGTACTTATCTGTTCAATTTGCTTGCTTCTCACCCGAATATCTGCCCTGCTGCGACCAAGGAAACCCACTATTTCCTATCACCTGAACATCCTTTAGTAAATCCTAAGCAACATGTTCAGCAGGGTGGTCTATCAGGCTTTGCTTCTTTTTTCGATCCGTCCTCCAAAGATCGTTTTTTGCTAGAAGCCTCTGTTCAATTATTTTCCGACGAAACTGCGCCTACCCGATTGCAAGCACTCCAAGATTTAAGGTTGCTGTTTATTTTTAGGTCGCCTGCCGAGCGTGTTCGTTCCTCTTTTTATTTCTCCAAAAACAATCTAGCCTTATTCAAAAAATCGGTGTATTTCGCAGATTTTGTGAGCTGTCTTTTACAACAAGATCGAATGCGCCTAAAATCTTGGCTACACAAAGACGTCAGTGAAAAAGTGCTACTTAGCGAGTTGGATACGGG
>JBCDKV010000605.1:0-3579 GCA_038746215.1 Bacteroidota bacterium
CAAATTATTAGAAATAAGAAAAAGAGGAAGAGAAAAAAGGAAGGAAATAAAGACCAAACTCAACTTCAAACAAATCTTCTAAACATCTACTCTGCTAAAAAATGAAAGACAAAACTAGTTTATTCACCTTGTTCTAGTACAAATATACGGCTATTTACCATAGCAATCCACTAAATGATGAAGATTCCAGCTTTTTTTGATAAAGTAATTACGCAGTGCCGCAAAAATTACGATCAGCCCGCCTCAAATTTCTCAACTTTTGTACTTTTGCCACTCGAAATTTCATCCACCAATCATACAGAAAATGTCAGCAGCATTCGATAAAGTCAAATCGGTTATAGCAGAAATAGAAAATGCAAAGCCCCAAACGCTAGAAGAATTGGAGCAATTTCGCATTCGATTTCTAGGTACAAAAAATAAAATCAAACCCTTGATGGGTGAAATCCGCAGCATCGCTAAGGAGCAAAAACGCGATTTTGGGCAGCTCATCAACCGAGCCAAAGAAGTAGCAGCAGAAAAGTTCAAGCGCCTACAAGCAGACATCGCATCAGCTGCCGACCAAGCAAGTGCTGATCATTTAGATTTGACTGCTCCTGCCGAACCAATGCCACTGGGAGCAAGACATCCGATCTCCATTGTGATGAATCGTTTCATCGAAATTTTTGCCCGTATTGGTTTCACCGTTGCCGAAGAGCGCGAAATTGAAGAAGATTGGTATAATTTTACCGCCATGAATACGCCCGAAGACCATCCCGCACGCGACATGCAAGACACTTTCTATGTGCGCGATATCGAAGGGATGCTGCTCCGAACCCATACTTCTTCTGTGCAGGCAAGGGTGATGAAGACTCAAAAACCGCCCATCCGCATCATCGCGCCCGGACGAGTCTATCGAAACGAAACAATTTCTGCTCGCTCACACTGCCAGTTTCACCAAGTGGAAGGACTCTACGTAGACGAAGGCGTCTCTTTTGCTGACATGAAACAAACGCTGCTCTATTTCGCCAAAGAAATGTACGGTGTGGAGACCAAGATTCGCTTGCGTCCGTCGTATTTTCCCTTCACCGAACCCAGCGCAGAAATGGATGTCTGGATGGGAACGGACACCCCCGAAGCTTATCGATTGACAAAGGGAACGGGCTGGCTAGAAGTACTTGGTTGTGGCATTGTCGATCCGAATGTATTAGAAAACTGTGGCATTGATAGTAAAAAATACAGTGGCTTTGCGTTCGGCATTGGGATTGAAAGAACCGCCATGCAGAAGTATAACATCAACGATATTCGATACCTTTTTGAAAATGATGTGCGTCTGATGGGGCAGTTTGCCAAGGTGATTTGATTAATGATATGATAAGCAATACACAATTCGACACTAATGCAATATTGGAATACTTTCGGTGTGATTATACTATTCTTTTTGCTCCCAAAATTAATGAGCGCACAATGCACAGGCACGATCATTTTAAATCAAGAAAATTTTAATTCCAATACTTCGGGTGCTTGGTCAAGCTTTGATGTGAATGGAAACGATGTATGGCTGTTTGCCAATGAAGAAGCGAGTATGAATGGTTTTGGAGGGACTAGCAGCCCCGAAGAAGATTGGTTGATTTCTCCTGCGCTGGACTTTTCTACGGGTGTGAACTGGATGATGACTTTTTCGCAAACCGAACGTTTTAGCGGCCCTGATTTAGCAGTTTTTTACAGTTTAAATTACAGTGGAAGCGGTAATCCGAATGCTGCTACTTGGACGATACTCGCCACTTTGGAAGAAACGACGAGTTCGGGTACTTTCCCTGCTTTTCGGAGCGAAAATATCAATCTAGATTTTTTGAGTGCTGCCAATGTTCACGTTGCTTTTAAATACACGGCTACTGGGCCAGGTTCGGGGGAAGCGGAGCATTGGAAAGTGGATGAGATTTGCATTGCCGGGGATAATAGTGTCAGTAGTACGACTTGTGAGCCAGTGAGCGGAGACTATTACGCTTGTATCGAAAATTTTATCTCCAACGGAGGACGTTGTGCGGCACTGAAAACGCAATTATCAAGCTTAATTGACAATCAAACTGTTTTGCCTTATACCTCCTCCAGTACTTATGATGTATGGGATTTTATGTGCGAATACGACTTGGTACTAAAAGATGGCAGCACGACGCAGTTCAGAATTTGGGATGTCTTTTCTGATAATCCGAACGGGCCAGAACCCTACGAATATGAATGCAGCGACATGGGCGGTTCTGCTAGCGACGAAGGACAAGGCTTCAATCGAGATCATGTTTTTCCAAGATCATGGTGGGGCGGTTCGACGAGTCCAGCGCAATTTTCAGATGTGGTCAATCTGTTGCCATCTGATATTATCGTTAATTCTCGCAAAAGTAGTTTTCCGCTCGGAGAGGTGGATAATACGACTTATCTATCAGATAATGGAACACGCATTGGAAGTTCTACGACAGATTGCGCACCCAGTGTCTTCGAGCCGATTGACGAGTATAAAGGTGATTTCGCGCGCATCTATTTCTACATGGCAACCCGCTACGAAAATCAGATTGCGGGCTGGGAAGGTTTTAACGTCAGTAGTGAAGCGGCTTTGACGGGTAGTAAATTTCCCGTCTATGAGCCTTGCTTACTGAATATGCTGCTCCGATGGCACAAAGATGATCCCGTCAGCCAAAAAGAATTGGATCGAAATGAAGGAATTTTCATCCGTCAGAACAATCGAAATCCTTACGTCGATCATCCAGAATACGTCGATTTGATTTGGGGTCTTTCGGCGACTGGAACGAGCATTACAACCAACTGTGGTAGCGTTCCTATCAGCAATTGCGATTTTTTGGGAGATGCTACGATCATCGAAAATCCAGTTACCCAAGCTACTTATCGAGTAGAAGATAATGCCACTTTTAATATCACTGTTCCTAGCGGTGATGAAGTCTTGGCTACTGCAGGTGTTTCCATTACCTTGATCGCTGGAACGCACATTCAGCAAGGGAGTCAGGCGCAGTTTGCTATCGAAGATTGCACCATGAATAGTGCTAGTCCATTAAGTTTAGAGCAACGAAATTCAGCTTACCCAATAAACACCTATTCCCCCACTTCTAGTTTGCAACTCAAACCTTACCCCAATCCATTCTCGACGCATTTTCAGCTTGGTTTCTCCCTGCCCGAAGCTAGTCCAGTATGGATACAAGTTTTTCCACTTAATGGTAAAGCGGTCTATCAGCAAGAAGCCTTCTTCGATAAAGGCACTTTTCAGTTGCATTTGGATGCCGAAACTTGGCAAAATGGCATGTATTACATTGTGTTGAGTGATGGTCGTACACGGGAGACTAAGCTGGTGGTGAAAATCTGAAAGAGCGTATTAGAACTGCACGAAGTCTTAGGCTTACTTAGTACACTGTAAACTAAATAACTTCGTCTTTTGACGGTCTCTTTTGAAATCTATCTGTGTTATTTTTTTGCAGGAATAACTCGTTATGCCAGAAAAAAATGCCTTGATACATTCCAAAATAGCCTCGGTCAAAAAAGCGAATAAATTTAATTTATACTGCAAACGGGGTAAAAAAGTGCTTTCATTTTTGAAAA
>JBCDKV010000606.1:0-3575 GCA_038746215.1 Bacteroidota bacterium
AATATTTTGAATGAAAGCATCCATTTGGGCAGTGGTTTGGTAAGTGTTGCCATTAGTTGATACATCAATATTTTTTGAGCCGTGCAGGATAGGTTTTTGTCTGCCATTGAAAGCAGGTTTTAGTTCTAACCAACCCTTTTCGTGAGCGGTATGAAAACGATCAACGTAGGCGTTGAAAGAAGTGGAAGCATTGCAGAGCGTACCATTGGGGAATTCTAGTTGAAACAAAACCGTTTCGTATATCTCTGTGAAGAGTTGTTTATCATCTACGTATCCTTTCGCTGTCACTTTGATTGGATTTTCGCCCACCATTCTACGAGCCGCTTGAATACAATACACACCCAAATCCATGATCGCGCCACCGCCGCCTTCCGCCATTTTCATCCGCCAACTATCGGGACGTCCCATTCTGAATCCAAGACTAGATTCCATCATTTTGACCTTTCCCCAACGCTCGTTTGTGCCAATGGCTTTGACTGCCAAATGATGCGGTTCATAAAAAAGACGGTAGCCAATTTGCAGGAGCTTGCCTGATTTTCGTTGTGTAGCAATCATCTGTTGGCACTCGGCGGCGTTCATTCCCATTGGCTTTTCACAGATGACATGTTTGCCTGCCTTGAAAGCACGAATTGTGTATTCTGCATGCATAAAATTGGGCAGAACGATGTACACAATGTCGATGTCAGGATTATTAGCGATTTGGTCGAAAGTATCATAGTTGTAAATGTTTTGGTCAGGAATATTGTATTGTTCCTTCCAAGCTTTTGCTTTCTCGAGTGTTCCTGTCACAATGCCCGCTAGATAGCAATTTTGGGTTTCCTGTAAAGAAGGTGCTAACATATTGGTCGCATAATTACCTAGTCCCACTAGCGCAATGCCTAGTTTTTTCTTTTTGAAAGATGCAAAGGATACTTTTGGCAAAGTGGTCGCCATCATAGATGTGCCGAGTAGTTGTACTGCTTTTCTTCGTTTCATAATCACTTTTACTTAAGATTTGATTCAATCCAATCCGCCACCGTCTGCCCAATTTTGGTATTAAAATTCTCTGCCATTTCACTCGAACTAATCTCGCCCTTCAAATAACGTCGGCTATATGCTTCTAACGAATTGACCTTAAAATAATGATGAGTCGTTTTTGGAAAAATGACAATTTCTGCTTTATTTTTCTTGCCTTGATTCACGGCATAAGCGACTTCTTTCGTCCAATCCGTCCCGATGGTATGAATGTCGTATTCGCCCGCCAAAGCGAGTACAGAGCAATCTGCTTTGGCGTAAGCCGTGAGCACATCGACTTCATTGAGCGTCTGAAAAAAGCGGTAATGATGTAAGCCTCGCCATTGATCACCTTTCAGAAAATCACCCAAAAATCCTTGATAGGCTTTGGTGTTTTCGAGTTCTTCTTGATTCTTTTGAATGATGAAAAAATCATAGAACAGGGGCACATATTTTCGGAAACGGTTTTCGATGGAAACAACATCTTTACCAATCATAATCTTCTGTGTCCGCATCTGTCGCAAGGAATATTCAAACCAAGAAGTAGAAAGACCGCCCCAAGCAACAATACCTGCGACTGCATGTTTTTGGGCAATCACAGGCGCAGTGATGGCACTCAAAGATTCCCCAAATAGAAAGATGTTGTCGGTATCAAATTCAGGCATACTTTTTAGCGTTTTCAATCCTGCTTCAAATGCACCGACTTCATAAGGATAATCCATTTCTCGACAGTCCACTTTGCCGTAGCTATCGCCCATGTATGGCTTTTCCATACGAAAGACCGCCACCCCATTCTTGACGATCTCTTCGATCAATAATTTCACAACAGAATTTGGACTGTATGGATAGTCAATGGAAGCGCAACCGATGCCTTGCATGAAAAACAAAACAGGTGGATTTTCGACCTCATTCGGTAAAGTTAGTATCGTTCGTAGTTTGCCGCCGTCGTAGTCCACTGCGCCGTACGTGACCTTACCGAACTCAGAAGTTTCAAGGGGCTTGCCAACGACTTTGGCGTACATTTTGAGTTCTTTGCCCTTGCGTTTGATGCTTGCTCTGATCTCGTCGCCTGTTCGCCATTCGCCGACTGCTGCGACCAAAGCATTGACATCATTATAGCCTATATTATTGATGCTCAATAGAATATCTCCTGCTTGCAAGCTCATGGCGGAAGCGGTCGTATTTTCATAGACCTTTAAGATTTCGATGCCTTTGCCTTTTTGATTGGCTTGCATTTGGATGCCCAAAGTGCCTTTTCTTGCTAAGGTTTGGGCATCTATTTGTCCCCAAAAGCAACAGAAGGCAAGTAGTGTGAATAGTGATCGGGTTGATTTCATATTTTATTTAGTTTGAAAACTGTTGTGAATGACTTTTTTATAAGTTGAACCTGCCAAACAAGTTTGGCGGTTACGATACGGAGCAGCATGAAATTTTATCTATTCCTTTTTGATAATCTTCAAATCGCCTTTAGCGCCTGATTCGACAACTTCCCATCCATCATTCAAGTCGATGGTATAAAATTCGCCGATCACTTTATTGCCTTCTATCCGAATGGGCAGCGGAAAGTGAATCGTCTCCAAATTATTGATGCCAAGCAGTCCATTTTGACCAAGTTTTGCTTTCATTTCATAAGAGCCAAAATTCGCTCCTGACATATCTGATCCTTTTGCCGAAGAATAGATCAAGCCGATGTCTTTGAGTACGAGTGTGCCATACATATCGTAGGAAATGCTGTATTCATTGTCGGTTAAAGAGGCGGATAATGTAGGCGCATCCACGAGTAGATTTTTGTAAAAAGCGATGTTTTGTTCTAGTTTTTGCTGCTTCGTTTTTTCCTCTTTTTCGATGGCTTCATAGTTGTTTCGTTCCTTTGCTGCTGCGATAATTGCGTCGGAAAGTGCGAGTGTGTCTTTTAGATAAAGCGTTTCGTATAGTTGCAGAAAATCATACGTGCCTTCCAAATTCGTTTTCCAATTTAGCCCTAAATAATCGAAGAAAATGCCGTAAGCAGGACCGGTCGCATAGGGAAAAGCTCTCGTGTAAGTAGGCGCAGCTTCGCGTCCCTCGATTTCTTTGATGGCGAGCTTGTATTTGTTGGGAAAACCTGATAGTAGGAAACCTGTGTAGTTCGCTAATCCTTCAACCATCTCGATTTGAATTTCTAGGTCATGAAAAGCAGCGTATTGCTGTTGCCGAATTTTTTTAAATGTAAATACGTCATGAATGGCACTCAAAATTTGAGTAGCTGCAGCATTGTCATCCATCAATTGGAGTGCCTGACGCATGGCATAGTATTCAGCTCGGAGCAAAATTCTCGCCTTGCTTTCCTCCAAATAGTCGATGGGATCAGCTTTGAGTTGGTCGTTGATATTGAAATGGAAGAGATGAAATAGCTCGTGGATAATAGTCGTGCCATCATCGACAGCATACGCCATAACCGTCACATATTTTGCGCCTCTAAAGGACTGAATCGAATTTGCGAAGCCTACTTCTCCATCTTGGAAAGGTATTTGAAACAACACAGAATCCGTCGTAGAGCTGCCCGGCAAAGGACAAAGACTATAAATATGAAAATCATCTCC
>JBCDKV010000607.1:0-3561 GCA_038746215.1 Bacteroidota bacterium
AAAATCTGCTCGGTCAAAATGCGGAACTTATTGTTTGTCCGTTACTAAGAAAATTGCGCAACAAGTATGCTCGGTAAATCCCTTCGGACGGAAACACAAATTTTTTCTGATTTTCCCAAAAATCAGGAAAAATTTGTGTTTCCGTCCATAAAAACCCTTTGAGCATACTGGTTGCGCGATCTCAAAGGATGGACAAAGGCTCACATCAAAGTATTGCCAGAGACTTCATATGCGCCTAATAATTTTTTAGCTATTCGTAGAATTGCAGAAACGGGAAATTGTTGATGAATTTTGGACAAGTTTATTTACTCGCTTGACATTCCTTATTGAATACAAAATGGAAACTACGGAAAAAATAGAATACGTTTGGCTATTCTTCTAAGATTGGAATTTAAACACACTGGATCGGTAAGCCTTAAGGATTGCCGAGCCTACTGTTGCTAGCTGCTCGGCAATCCTTGGGGCTTACCGATCAGTAGGCGTTTACAACCCTAGAATAGTAGCCATACGTTTTACAAATACATTGATAATCAATCACTTAAGAGATCATGCGAATTTTGCACTTATTTTACAATGCATTCGTTATCAAATAATTATAAAATTTTCCGTAGTTTTCAAAATTGAAGAGAATAAAGTTGACCGAACTCTATATATTGCCATTTCAGCAGAAACTTATGAAAAAATAAGTGACATTGATTTCTTGCTTAGGCAAATCAAACGGTATCAAATGCAATTTATAGTCATTGACATACGGGAGCAAAAAATAGTATGATGGATAGAATAACACGGTATAAAGAAATCCTAAAACAAGAATTGGAAAAAAGAGCAGCCATAAAAGTATCCTACTCCCCTCATGTGAAGAATCATTTAATCATCAACGAAGAAGAAACTGATTCTATGCTTCTTAGGTTTGGATGGATGGGACATCGCTATCGTTATTTAGTCGTCTTTCACTTCCAAATCATAGGAGATAAAATATGGCTGCACCAGAACAACATAGATGTAGAAATCGGAGAAATTTTGGCGGAGAAAGGCATTCCCAAATCTAGTACAGTGATTGGGTTTGTAGGAAAATTGGAACGTGGTTTGGAAGGCTATGCTGCCGCATAATAGTTGAGGAATAAAAACAACATCGTTTCTAACCCAATACCTTATCCAAATTATAAGCGGCACTAATCAAAGCTAGGTGGGTGAAAGCCTGTGGGAAATTGCCCAATGCTTCGCCACATACGCCTGTTTCTTCCGCATACAAACCAAGATGATTAGAAAAGCTGAGCATATGCTCAAACATCAGTCGGGCTTCTTCTAAGTATTCGGGATGCGTTTGCCCAGCGCGTGCCAGTGCTTCCACCATCCAAAACGTGCAAATATTGAACGTGCCTTCTTCTCCTTCCAGTCCGTCGGGGGACTTGGATAGATCGTAACGAAAAACAAGGTCATTAGCGACCAAGCCACCCTCTTTGATTGGGCGATTCATGGCATCCAGTGTTTTCAGCATTCTTGGATCACTGGAAGACATAAAGAAAGTCATGGTCATCAATAAATTAGAAGCATCTAGCGCATCTTCACCATAGGTTTGCGTGAACGCTTGCAGATTTTCGCTCCAGCCTTTATCCAAAATTTCTTCGTAAATTTCATCTCGCACCTTAATCCATCTGGCTTTGTCCGAAGGAAAAGAGCGTTTTTCTGCCAAACGAGCCGCTCTATCCAAAGCGACCCAACTCATCAATTTAGAGTAGACAAAGTGTTGATCACCGCCTCGTACTTCCCAAATACCAGCATCTTTGCGCTGCCAATTGTCAGCAATCCAATTGGTAAGTTCTCGCAGTTCCACCCAAAAATCGTTGGAGATGGGCGTGCCGTATTTATTAGAAAGATATACCTAATCCATGAGTTCCCCGTAAATATCGAGTTGTAGCTGATCGTATGCGCCATTCCCAATGCGGACGGGCTTGGAGTTTTTATAGCCCTTCAAATGATCTAGGTGCTTTTCTGTCAATTCCTTTTCTCCATTGATACCAAACATGATCTGCAATGGTTCGTTGGGCTTTCGGTCTTTCACAATCTTTTCGATGAATTCCATAAAACGGTTCGCCTCCTCATTGAAACCAATACGCATGAAGGCGTAGACCGTGAAAGCAGCATCGCGTATCCAAGTGTAGCGATAATCCCAATTGCGCTCACCGCCGATGTGTTCGGGCAGGCTAGTCGTCAGCGCAGCGATAATGGCACCCGTAGGCTCGAAAGTGAGTAGTTTCAGCGTCAAGGCAGAACGATAAACGGTTTCGCGCCAGCGTCCTTTGTAGGTACACTGCGCCAACCAATTGCGCCAGTATTGTATAGTAGCATGGAAGGTATCTTCTTCCATTTGTTCGGAAATATTGAGTTTATCATCTGATGCGATCAGTATGAAATGGGTATGCTCTCCCTCCTCTAGCTCAATTTCACAATCTACTCGGTTCTTTTTGATATTTAAGTCTTTATTGGTGTAGAGACTCATGCTTAAATCATCCGATGCAAAAATAAATTGCTTTTCCTTTTGAACGATTTCGTGTTCCGCACGTGCATAATCAAAAGCAGGATGACAATGTATTTTAAGCGAAATTTTGCCCCGCAATGTCCTAATTCGCCTGATGATACCATTGCATTTTTTTGCCAAATCGCTCTTGCCCACGGGCATGTAGTCAATTAGTTCGCAAGCACCTTCCTTGGTCATGAAACGCGTGACTAATACATTGGTATCTTGCCAATAAAATTGTTTGCTGGTGTAGTTGCTGTCGGTAGGTCGAATCGTGAAAGTGCCTCCTTGCTCATCATCGAGTAAAGCGGCAAATATGGTAGGATCATTGAAATGTGGATAGCACAACCAATCTAAGCAGCCCGTTTTGCTGATCAGGGCGGCTGTTTTCATATTGCCGATGATACCGTAGTTCTCTATTGCTTGGTAGGACATAATTATTGAGTAACTTTTCTAGTTTTATTAAACATGCGCACTATGCGAACCGCTTTCGTCTCGCACTACTCAACAAGCCAAGGTCTGCTGCTACTGCAATTACCATTCCAATAACGCTAATTGCAGTCCATGCGCCATCGAAATAATTTGCGACCACGCTATACCACAAAACGGTGAGCGGCATAAATAAGAAGCCCAATAGTGGAATCAGAATACCATCAAATACACCTTTGAACCAAGCAGTAAAAAAATATAAAATGACAATAAGAATACGGGGGAAGATTAAGCCTAGAATCGCTAAAATGAATGCCATTGATATAAATTATTTGTTTTAGTCGTGCTAGAGACACCATTGTTCTATAAATTAGGACTGTACGAAGCCCTATTTTTCTTAACGTTTTACTTGAAATTAGCCTGAGTCAGCGCAAGAAAATCGTGCAACAGGTATGCTCAGTAAGTTTCTTCGGACGGAAACCTCTAGGCATACTTGTTGCGCGATCTCAAAGGATTTACCAAGGCTTAGAGCATGTTTGGAGCACTATTTTCCTATAAACCAACATTTTACGAACCTGACTGCATGAAAAATAAACTCCGTATCCAGATATGCA
>JBCDKV010000608.1:0-3558 GCA_038746215.1 Bacteroidota bacterium
CTCCGACCAAGTATCATCACCACCTAATCCCATCTGCCCGTAATCCACCTTTAGTGTGATAAAGTCGCGCTGTGGTAAATCAATGATATGCTTGGCATTTTCTAAATCGGCTTGGGTGTAAGTGTGTGCGCTGAGGTTGAGGTTTCGACCTTCGATACGTAAGCCAAGTCCTTCTTTGTTGGTAAATTCTGCCCACTGAACCCCCATGCGATTACCGTTTTCTTGCGGACGGATGTAAGGCGTGTGCCAATCTGAAATATTTTGCTCGTACCGTCCTTTTTTCGCACTAATTTGCCGATCTACATAAGATTCGTAAGGTCCTTTGCCATAATAAACGATATTCTGATAAGCCAGCGGTATGGCACAGTGCATACCGTAGCGTACTAATTCGGGGACACTTTCTGCCGCTTCGATCTGCGCCGTGACCTTGACCGTACCACCGCTATTGACTTCGTATTGAATGATTTGTTGTGCTTTTCCATCTAGCAATTGATAAGTCGCTACTATACTCATTTGCGCTTCCGACTCTTTCACCACATCCAATTGATCGAGGACGGCTTTTTCAGCAGCGTCTTTCCACATACCCATCATTTTGGGCATACCCCATGCTAGGTCATTATCCGTCGGCGCACGCCAATAATTCAGCTTCAAGGGTTGGAGCAATAGTTGTTTGTTGTTCATTTTATAGGATACCAAATGACCTGTTTCCTTATCGAAAGCAACTTCTGCCTTGCCACTTTTCACTATCACTTGCGTACTCGTTTCTGAACTTTCCATTGCCATTTTCATACTCACATCAGCCGTTCCGCCTTCTTTGATGATAAATTGTTCAAATGCTACTTTTTGTCCCTTTGCTGCCCAAATCACATCCTCCTTCAAATGAAAACTAACATTAAGTAAATAATCTGCAATGGCATCAGTCTCTAGAGTAGGTAAGTTGATCATTTGTGAATTGTTGGGAGCAACAGCAGGTAGATTTACATCTCCTTCTTGCACAACTCCCCCGTTTTCGAGCAATTCGTAGTGCATACGATATACATCTAGGTTGGTGAAATTATGGAGATTTGTCAGTTCAATACCGTTCTCTTCTAAGGTTGCTTGTATAGGTTGAAAGAGGTGCTGGCATTCAAAAAGCGCAGGATGTGGCGTGCGGTCTGGAAAAATCAAACCATTCAAGCAAAATGCACCATCGGTATATTCCTCTCCGAAATCACCACCGTAGGCGAAATATTGCTGACCATCTTCACTAGTTTTGTAGAGTCCTTGATCGACCCAGTCCCAAATAAAACCACCCATCACTTTTGGGTCGTTGCGGAACAGGCCTACAAATTTATCTAAATGCCCTGTCGAATTACCCATTGAATGCGCATACTCGCAATACAAAATGGGACGTTCGTTCATGGCTGCTAACGTTTCCATTTTCTCTAATTTGGTGTACATTCGGCTGCGGACATTCAAATAGGCAGCATCCGTATCCCCAAATTGTGCGCCTTCGTTGTGTACAAAACGACTGCTATCACGATCTTGAATCCAAGCTGCCATCGCAGCGTGGTTCGGGCCAGTACCAGATTCATTACCCAAAGACCACGAAATGATGGAGGGATGATTTTTATCGCGCTCTACCATCCGAATAGCACGATCTAGCATTTGTCCTGCGTATTCTGGTCGATTACTGATGTAGTTGCCGCTCGCATGTGTCTCAATATTGGTTTCATCCATGACGTAAAGCCCGTACTGATCGCATAAATCGTAGAAAATAGCATCATTTGGATAATGAGAAGTTCGGACAGCATTGATATTATTGCGCTTCATCAACAAAATGTCTTCTAGCATTCGATCTCTATTGATTGCTTTACCCGTCTTGGGGTCGTGATCATGGCGATTGACGCCGAATAGAATAACTTCTTCCCCATTTATTTTTAGTCCATCACGCCCCCACTCTACTTTTCGAAACCCGATTTTCATGGATTTGCTCTCTAGATGTCTACCCGTTCCATCCAGCAAACTGATGACTACCGTATACAAATTGGGGTGTTCTGCTGACCATTTCTTTGGATTTTTTACGGTGGCTTCCATCACGAAATGTGGCGGCTGCCCGTAGGGGTGATTATAGGTAGTACGCTCAAAAAAAGCGGTCATTTCTCGCACCTTCCACTGCATCTTCTCTTCCAATACGGCTTCTTTATTTTCATCGTAAAGCTGAGCCTCTATAGTATAGTCTTGTACTACCGCAGGGTCACGAAAATTAAGCTTCGGCTGAATTTTCAGCACTGCATCTTCGTATTGTTCATCCAGTTCAGGCATGACGAATACGTCTTCGATGTAGTTTTTAGGTGTGACGATCAGCATGACTTCTCGATGCAAGCCACTCAATCGCCAATGATCTTGATCTTCCAAATAAGAACCGTCGCAGAAACGATATACTTCTACAGCTACTTCGTTGATGCCTGCCTCAACAAAGCTCGTAATATCAAATTCGGCAGGCGTTCTACTCCCTTGACTATAGCCCACTTTTTCACCATTGATCCAAACATAAAAAGCAGAACTTACCCCCGCGAAGTGCATCACGATTCTTTTATTACGTGTCCAACCAGCAGGCACACCAAATCTCCGACGATAAGAACCCACAGGATTGCTTTGGTGAATGTTATAAGGTGTCTTACTCTGTACATAGGGAGGAATAGCTGGATCAAAGGGCATCATCCAGTTGGTGTAAATTGGATCGCCAAAACCCTGCATTTCCCAATTGCTAGGAACAAAAATCTCTTTCCAAGCAGCATCATCGAAATCTTTTTTATAGAAATCCGTGGGTCGCTCGGCAGGACTAGACGAATATTTGAATTTCCACGGTCCATTCAGAAATTGGATGAACGGTGAGTCAGTTCGATCACCTGCAAGTGCCTTTTCTGGTGAATTATAAGTATATAAAGTAGCATGGGCAGGTAGTCGCCCAATATTATAGACTAGAGGATTTTCCCAATCTGGTAGTTGCTGTGCTTGCATTTGTAGGAAGAAGCTGGTAGTTAGAACTAGAAAGAATACTTTTTTCATTGAATTGATTGTGTAATTTTTATGTCACTCCAATTACGGAATGCTCGTTTTGTTATTGATCTTGTGAATTAGCAAAAATAGACTTTTTTGACAAGCCCTGTCTAAAAGAGGAAATATATACCAATTTTAAGCCACAAAAATAAGCATGGTTTTTCCTCTTGTCTCCAAAGGATAATATCAAGCAAGTATATACACTGCGTATGGGATAAAAAAGTGCATTTCCATCTTTGTTGATTTGTTGAACTGTTTACTTGTTTAATACGCTTAGGATCAACGCATTGCAGTTCAACGAATAAACAATCTAAACAGATAAACAGGTATATTCGTTTGCACAGATTTATCCCGTTTACATTATAAACTTATCTAAAGAAACTCGTATCTTTGGAAAATGGAAGAAAAAGTACACATAGCCAATCCGATATACGATGTAGTATTTCGCTATTTGATGGAAGACAACAAAGTAGCAAAGTTGTTCCTATCTGCCATCATTGGTGAAGAGATTGTAGA
>JBCDKV010000609.1:0-3551 GCA_038746215.1 Bacteroidota bacterium
ATCTCAAAATGTCGCAGGCACGATAACGGTCATTTTAAAAATGACTGTTATCTAAGCAAAAAGTAGAACAGATGACAAACATTTTAGAAATGCTCGTCATCAAAAGCGACATTTTGAGATGCGCCCTTCAACTCCAAAGCACCTAGTGAAAGTTCAATAATAACTTAAACCATTAAAATTGTTCTTTTGGCAGCTAAAAAATGTAAAAAAGTAAGTCCGTAGCCCTGCTATGCACTGATTTTTTATATTTCTTAGCTACTCAAAATAACTGCTTTTTCTGGCTCAATTTATTAATGACCTTTCACTTATCACTTTAACAATTGATCCAATGAATGAACTACTCCATTTTGCTTTTGAACCCGTCAATATATTTTATTCTATTCTGTTGCTAGTCGTCTTACTGTACTGGCTATCGGTCTTTATCGGTGCGCTAGACATTGGGGTACTGGACTTTGATTTAGATATAGATGCCGACGTGGATGCGGATACAGATATAGACGTGGAGGGCGGTGGTGGCTGGTTTGTGCAAGCCTTGCAGTTCTTCAATTTTGGTTTGCTGCCTTTTATGGTCATCTTTTCGTTTCTCGTACTGTTCATGTGGATGTTTTCTATCCTAGGCAACTACTATTTGAGTAACGGTACAATTTGGTTTCCACTCATTTTGTTCTTGCCTGCGCTTTTCTTTAGTCTGCTGATTACTAAGGTCATTACCTATCCAATGGTTGGATTTTTCAAGCAACTCAAAGCAGGCGATGCCAAAAGTATCGACTTTACAGGACGAATTTGTGAACTCAATTTGCCCTTACAACAAGGCTACATCAGTGCGGGTGATGTGATGATAGATGGCAGCCGTATTACTTTATCCTTGAAACCCGAAGCAGAAGTAACGACGATCATCCCTAGCACAACTAAGGTATTGATCACACGCAGCAACGAAGACAACAGCATTCATTTTGTGCGACCTTTGGAGGCAGATGAGTTGTGAAAGATAATGCTCTTAGCAACGCAAAAAGAATCAATTTACATTACTATCTATGATTATAAAATAGGTATGTACGAAATTTTGAGTAACACTTCGAACAAGTCCTAGTGAAGCTCCTGAGATCGCGCAACAAGTATGCTCAAAAGTTTTTTATGGACGGAAACACAAATTTTCAGTTATTTTTCCTGAGAAAATAACTGAAAATTTGTGTTTCCGTCCGAAGAGACTAACTGTGCATACTTGTTGCTCAATTATTTTGCATACGACCTAACGAAATCTTAAAAGTATGCACCCTTCTGAAAAAATCATTAAGAACAATCTCATTGCTGTTCGAAGGGACTTCTGAAGACGAAGTTTTTAATTTCGTTTTAAAAAAATAATGTCAAGCAAGTAGATGAACTTGCCAAGTATTGCTCAAAAATCTGTACACACATAATAGTGTATAGCCAACAGCCAACCCCTAAAACTCTCCACCACCACCATAATCACCTCCACGTTCTCTGCCGCCTCTTCGCTTTTTCTGATTCAAGCGATAGTTAAAGGTGAGGGTCGTTTGTCGGACTCGCCACTGGAATACATTTTCGGAGAAAAAGTCATCTTCCTCGATGGTGTAGCGATACTTTCTGGAATTGAATAGGTCGCGAACACTCAGCGTTATTGTTCCTTTGTTCTTTAGAATATCTTTACTCAAACCGAGATCAGTACTCAAAATCGCTCTCGTTCTGCCTTGTGGTTGGATGCGTGGGGCGCGATAATTAACGCGAACTTGTAGGTCAGTATTTTTCCAAAAAGTGACCCTTGAAGTCAAGCGGGTGAACCAAGTGTAGGTGTCTGCGCTTAGGCTTCTACTCACACCTTCTGCATTGATAAACTCGCCCGAAGTGATAGCACGAAAGAAATTAAAATCCCCATTCAGTCGCCACCATTTAACGGGATTGTAAGAATAGGTGAATTCTAAGCCGTAGCTGTCTTCCGTAGCAATATTTTCGGGTCTTCTGATGGTTGTTCCATCCTCGTTGGCACTGAATAGCCGCTGAATTACATCTTCGGTGTGGCGGTAGTAGATCGCAGAACTCAAAGAAGCTTTGTCCCAATATTTGATGTGTCCCAATTCATAAGAATCCGTAAGTTCAGGATCGAGATTAGGGTTGCCACTGAAAAAGTTACGGGCATCACTAAACGTGAAAAAAGGATTCAAATCCCAAAATCTCGGACGACGAATTCTGCGGCTATAACTCAATTGTATCGCATTATTATTCACCAAATCATACGTCAGGAAAGCACTAGGAAAAAAGTTGGCGTAACTTCTATCATTCACTTCATTGGTTTGCTCCAACTCCGTTCGTACATCAGAGTATTCCGCCCGAACACCAAACTGATAGGAAAACTTTCTGATTTTATTGCCATAAGTCGCATACACGCCGTGAATGTTTTCATCGTAATTGAAATCATTAGTTAAACCATCCAGACTCACCCAATCACCATCCCTCAATTCTTCTACAATATAGTCATTATCAATGCGCCGTAAAGAACCCAAATAGCCCAATTCAAAACGACCATTTTCGCTAAAAGGATAGACATAATCAATTTGGATTAAATTGCGTCTTTCTCCTTCGTCATTGTTGGAGCGTTGCAACAAATTAGGGACATTGAGTTTGTTGAAATCACCATCGAAAAAGGTTTCTGTGAAATCGGAAGCTTCTACTTCTACATTACTCTGAAAACGATAATCGACGCTCAATTTATGTCCTTTTCGCTTGAAGTCTTTTTTGTAGCTGATGGAATATTCCAGATTTGTTTCATCTTCTGCTTCATCGTCCACCCGTTCTGCAATACTGATTCGGTTCTCTCGACTAAAGGCATAATCGTCGTATCTCAAATTGGTTAAGTTGTCGTCATTGTTTCGACTGTAAAGAAAGCTAGCTGTTAAAATATCTTTATCGGTAAAGAAATAATCCGCCCCAAAACGAATATTATTAGACAGCCCACCTCTTTGAGAATCTCGATCTATATCGGTGAAAAAGAGCGTATCATTCCGCACAAATTCTTGCCTGTTGCTACCAATGCCTGGACTTTGGTTGTAGCGAATACCGTAGTTAGTGAAGAAATTAAACTTATTGCGGCGGAAATTCATATTGATCGCTGCCCCGTAATTATCTGGATAGCCCACATTGACATCAAACGAGCCATTGATGCCTTTTTTCCGCTCTTTTTTCAATACGATGTTGATAATGCCCGTCATACCTTCGGCTTCGTAGCGTGCCGATGGATTAGTAATGACTTCCACTCGCTCAATTAGATTGGCAGGTATGGATTGCAGACCGTTCATATTGTCCGCATTCACGAGTCCAGATGGTTTGCCATTCACCAATATTCGGACAGCTCCACCTCGCAAAGAGACATTGCCCTCTACGTCTACCGCCACCGAAGGCACATTATCCAAAATTTCGATGGCAGAGCCACCCATATTAGCTAAATCCTTGCCGACATTGAAGACGCGTTTGTCCAGCATCATCTGCATTTCACTACGCTCGGCTTGCACTTCTACTTCTGCAAGCGTCGTAGCATC
>JBCDKV010000610.1:0-3545 GCA_038746215.1 Bacteroidota bacterium
CAATATCCGCAAATTGAGCAACAAGTACTTTAATAAGTTTCAAAATTTTAGTAGCGCTACTACTACCACAAAATGGAGTATTTTACCCGTTATTCGCATTATTTACAACTTCAAAGTCTCTTTTCCTTTTAGGAGATATTGTATTAAACGACGAAATATCAAAGCCGTATAAAATAGTGAACCGACCAATACAGGAGCTATGAACAAACACACAATTAAAACTTATGCCTCTCTATTCTTGATGATCTGCTCTTCAGGACTCTTTGGAACTAACACTCCAATAGACAGTCTGAAACAACTCCTTCAACATGCCGAGGATGCAGAAGAAAAAATAGCATTATTAACGGACATCGCTCAATATTACCTTAGCAATGCTATGGATAGCAGCAGTCATGCTTATGTGGAACAAGCGATTGCATTGGCAGAAGCTACGAATAATATGACTGCATGGATAGATGCTTCGACAGTCCAGTTGAAGCTTTACACGACTATCGGCGAGATGGAAGCTGCTTACGAAGTGCTACCAGTTATAGATAGTGTTATTCATATTCATGGCAGTACTACTCAGCAGGGAAAGCTGCTTTTTCACCAGGGGTATTTGAATTACATAGAAGGTAGTTACGACCAAGCCATAACAGTATACGAAGAAGCCATGAAAATCTTCCAAGCAGCCAATGAAACAGATTCTTACATGGAGACCTATCAAAGTCTTGGCGCAGTCTACATAAGGATAGGTGATTTTGAAAATGCAAGAAAGATATACAGAGAATTACTCCTAATGAACGAAGAAAATAAAAAGGACAAAAATCTCAAATACAAAATCACCAACAATATAGCGGTCACTTATTCCGATCAAGGTAATTATTTTGAAGCCATTCGCCATTATGAGTCTATATACAAAGAGCTAGAAAATAAGCTGTTGACCGTTGAAGATAGCTTATCCGCGAGTAATATTTTGAGCAATATTGGGCTTTTGTATCTGAATTTAGAGGATTTTAAAGAAAGTAAGCAGTACTTTTCATTGGCACTAGAATTGAGGAATAAAAATATTACAGATTATGAAGCTGCTTTGATATACGGTAACCTAGGGGAAGCCTGTTTGGAGCTTAAAGAATATGAAACTGCACATTCGTATTATCTGAAAGCTCACGAAGTCGCCCAACTTCTAAACGATCCCTTTGAAATCGCCTATGCGGAATACTCTTTAGGTAAATCTAGCTTCTACTTAGAAAAGCCGCAGCTAAGTGAAACTTACTTTCTAAGTGCACTAAAAACCTTTAAAGAGTTAAACTTGGTTCAAGAGCAAGCCAATGTATATTTAGAATTAGCTAAACTGTATCAAGCCAGAGGAACCTATCAAGACGCCTTAGATTACGCCCTTTACGCCAATAAGAATGCCGTGCAAGCTTCAAATAATTGGATGGAGCAACAATCTGCTTATCTTTTGGCTCAACTGTATGAGCAAGAAAGAAACTTTGAACAGTCTCTAGTTTACTACAAACGCTATCTTGAACTGTATATGAATCGGCAAGACCCCAGCATGATGCGAAAGGTATTCACTTACCAAACAGAAATGGAGTACGAAAGAAAAGCAGAACAAACTGCCTTGCAGCAAGCATCGGAGCGAAAAAATCGAAGGAACATCATCTTAATTACATTGCTTTTCCTGACCATACTGTTCTTTTTCGCATGGAATCGTTATCAAGCAATGAGCCAAAAAAATAGACTGATTACAAAACAAAGTGAAGAGCTACAACAACTAAATGCGACTAAGGACAAACTCTTCTCCATCATCGGACACGACCTGAGGTCTCCAATCGGCAATTTAGTAACTACACTGAATTTGTTTTTCTCTAAAGAACTCAGCCAAAAAGAATTTATGGAAATGGCGGATCACCTGAGGCAAAGCACTTCAAATATCTACCAAATGCTCAACAATTTACTCCACTGGGCGAATGCTCAAATGAAAGGTAGCATTCGTGCAGAATCAAAAGCATTGGATTTGAAACAACAGATAGATTTTGTCCATGATTTTATAAAAGATACTGCTCGAGCAAAGGGCATTCAGATTCACAATAAGCTGACAACTCCACTCAAAGTACTTGCCGACCCCAACCAAGTCGATCTCGTGCTAAGGAATCTCATTGGTAATGCGGTAAAGTTTACAAATACAGGTGGTCAGATTCATATTGAAGTTCAGACTGCAGATCAAACTGCCATAGTATCCGTCCAAGACAATGGGATTGGGATGACCCAAGAACAACAAGCACATCTTTTTGATGCTGCAACCGTTTCCTCCAATTGGGGCACAGCGAATGAGAAAGGCTTAGGGCTAGGTTTGAATCTTTGCAAGGAAATGATCGAAAAAAATGGAGGGGAAATATGGGTGGACAGCGAACCCAATAAAGGAAGTCGGTTTTACTTCACGCTTCCGCTTACTTCGTGAACTACTTTCTATTCCGCTTTACAGTGCAATACTCTGCGCGTACTTTCCATGGAGTGAAGGGGTTCTTTCTTTGGACAAATTTTTTGTTTAGCCGCCCTATTTTTTGATGGGAGTTGTTTTTAGTTGGTTCAGCATCTTAATCCTAGCTCAATCTTGTCCTCTTCCTATCTTTGGGAGAAAGTAGAATGCGTATCTTTTTAAGTATGTTTACTAATTTTTTTTTATTTTCTTCCTAAATCACATAAAATTTGGGTAGTCCTATATTTGTAAGGCTGCATGCGCCCTTGCGTCCTGCGTACTTTGCGAGCTTTGCGTGCAGCATAGCCTTACATTTGCAGCACTACCAAAATTTGAATATATAGTTGTAAGTTTGCCTAACGAGATTACGCAATTATTACTTACTTCACTTTAAGTACTCACTACTTTACAAAAAAAGACAACGCAAGCTACTCGATAATTCATTTTAGTGAGCATCCATTCTATTAATTAGATTTCATTTCTATTAACAATACTTGTACGTAAAAGTCCTGCAACCAAACTAATCGGTATCAGAACAGGTAGTCATTTTTATGTCTCTGGGTAAAAGGCTTTTGCCTTCTTTTTGCTCAAAGAAGACTTAGGAATGGCTATGTCATTCTTTATAAAAAACGCTAAGCAATATGAAAAAAGCTTTTTTACTCGACAGGAGTTTACTCCTTTCCCTATGTTTTTTACTTTTTATCCCCGCAATGCTACTGTCCCAAGCAAGTGTCTCGGATGGTACAGGAGCTACCGATCCGCGTATCGACAAATGCTCCCGCGACGGTGTAGAAACGATTACTGTCCAATTTTTATCTGCTACTACGGATGCGACCATAGACTTGGGGTTGCCGAGTGGTGTGGAATACATTTGTGGCTCGGTGACTGCCACGGGTGGCACAGGTTCGATTGCTGATGCCATGGTCTGCGATCCTTCTGCACCAACTTTAGAAGTCACAGGTACCTTTAGTCCAGGGAACTCCATCACTTTTACGGTGGGTTTAGCCGCTGATTGTAGTGCCACAGCAGGTTCTAATCAGTTTACCGTAAGTGTTTCTAATGCTGGTACTAATGACTGCGC
>JBCDKV010000611.1:0-3545 GCA_038746215.1 Bacteroidota bacterium
CAGCTCGAGGGCGGCGTAGTTTTGGGCGACTATATTTTTGACGATAAAGCGCGCCAGAAAATATTCCTGTATAGAGGTATGCGAAAAGCCAAAATCTTTTTCGCTGCTCCGCGTCAGCAAGGTGGCGTTGCGGAGGTCTTTGTAGAGGCGTTCTTCTTGCTTCTGGTCGTAGAGTTTTTTCATGGCGGGTGTGCCACTGCTCAGTAGCTCACTTAAAAACAGGGCGAGTTTATGGAAGGCAATGCGGCGCGTGGAGCGTTTCCAGAGAAAAGCCGCTACGTCTTCTAGTACGTATAGCTTGATTTCGGTTGGAATTTCGTGTTTGGCGTGATCGCGCTCAAAGGTTTTACTGACCATGCGTTCGTAAACGGTAGCGGTGGTGATTGCCTTTTGTGCGAGTACGCGTTGTTCGATGTCGTCGATGATTTCGGTTAAAAAATCCAGCAAGACGGGACGAGAAGAGAGTTCCGCCAAATTGTGGATGTCCAAAAACATTTGATAGATTTGGTTGCTGTCTCTATCGGTCAGGACTTGGCGGAGGTAGCTTTTGATTTGTTCTGCTTTGAAGGGTAATAGGATACAGCAAGCATAATCCTTTTTGGCGTCGGTATCTTTGCGACCACCCGACTGAAAGTAGGAAGCCTGCGCCGCAAAGCTTTTGAAGTAATCCGTGCGGCAAGTGAGTAGCATTTTTTGTTGGACGGGCAGCTTTTCTTGCTGCCGCACTTTGGAGCGATAATTGGGTACGAGTTTTAGGATTTCATCCAGAAAAACGCTTTCTAAACGAGGATTTTCTAGATGCGCGATCACTTCGTCCAAGCCGTCGAAAATCAGTAAAGTGGATTGACTTTCCCAGACTTTTTTGATCTCTTCGGCTTTCAATGGATCGTCTTCTGCTGCGCCCTTACGGCGGTCGAGCATGGCATCTACAATGGTCCAAATATCAAAGTCGTCCCTTTCCAGTATTTCATAATTGAAATCGCGTAAATCGAAATAGATTGGGAAATAGTCGCTTTGCTGTGCTCTAAAGGCTTGGATTTGTTGTTTGGCAAAGACCCTAGAAGTAAAGGTTTTGCCCATACCATACTGTCCCAATAGAGCGAAGAGCGTGGGTTCTTCTTTTTCGATCCAACTGCTCAATAAGTCGATGGCTTTTTCGGATTGTTCGCCACTCGATGAACTGCTTTGACCCAATGCCGCTATGTTTTCGACTTGCTGTGCATCGCCTTTGATGTAGATTTCTTTGTGCTCTACTGCCATTTTTTGCTCGATGCGCTCTGTCAAGGATAGTTGAACTTGTTCTTTGTGTACTTCCAAAAGCGGTTTGATTTTCTTTCTTATCACTTTTGAAAGCTCTTTAGCAAATTCTTTTTGAGCACGACTAGATTCATCGTACGCTTTTTTTCTTAAAGTAAAAGTTTGCAATCCATTTAACTTGCCTCTATCTGCATCTTTTGATATATGCTCTAAGGACACAATACAAGAATATTTAATTGGAAAAGTGGAATCTAGAAGATATTTACGAATGCTTGTATCACTGTGAAAGGCATACGACTCCAAAAGGAGTAGAAAAGTAGCTTGTTCTAAATTTTTCTGAATTTGCACTGCTCGATTCTCCCCCACATTTACTTCGTCAAAGTCCTTTAACACCAGATTGACATCACGATAGATTCCTAAGTACTCCTCCGTGTGATTGAGTAGTTTTTCTTTGACATCTGCTTCTTTTTCAGCGAAGCAAACTACTATCTTATAAGTAGGCTTGACGAGTATTGCAGGGTTTTCAACCCCACTTTCTGCCTGTGCAGTAGCTTGTTCTTGTTCTTTGAGAATGCGGTCGGTCTGTAAGTCATCGCCTTCCAGCCAAAGCGAGCGTTCCTTTAGGGGCTTTTTCTTGAAAGTATCTTTCTCTAAGCTCAATTCAAAGCCTGCTGATGCTGCTTTTTGTGCGACGTCTTTGGAGAGTTTAGAAATCGAATTGAGTGGATTGGCGACATCCTCGAAGAGTTCTTCCACTAAGGTTTGCAGATTGATCTCTCCTTTTTCATCCATTAAATCGACAATGACTTGCAGGCGGCGTCCGCTTTTGGTTTTGGCGTAGCCTTCTTGTTTCAGCCAGCGTTGGATGGCGTGTTGGGCAGCGTTTTTATTGAGTTTTTTTGTTTTCATTGTGTAAGTATTTTGAGTTGTTTATTTGTTTACTTATTGCTAAATATCAATTAGGGCTGTACGAAGTCTCAGTTTTGTTAACATTTTACTGGGAAACAGCCTGAGCCAATGCAAGAAAATTGAGCAACAAGTATGCTCAGTAAGTTTCTTCGGACGGAAACACAAAATTTTCCTATTTTTTCCAGAAAAAATAGGAAAATTTTGTGTTTCCGTCCATAAAAAACCTTTAGGCATACTTGTTGCGCGATCTCAAGGGATTGACCAAGGCTTATTTTAAGCATTGCCAAAAACTTCGTACACGACTAAATATCAATGAATTGTACGCAATCAAGTATATCATCAATTTTATCCGACCGCTTTAAATTTGTCAAATTTTTAAAATTTGACAAATTGTCTCATTCTCAAGGACTCTGGACTAAGCTCAATATTAGAAGGATAACTTTTTTGAAGCACCCGATACCTCTTGCACCTCTGACAGCAAAGCGGTCTTCAGTATGTTCGCTTAAGTGTTAAATTTCTGCGTCATTGCTTGTAATAGCTGAAGGGCAAAGGCATTTTTAGCAGTACCCCGCAATTCGTTGTAGAATTTGGGACCGACGCCTGCTGCCTTTTTGTATCGGAAGATTTGCGTGTCTTCCAAACCCAGCAAATCGCCATTGAGATCAAAAGCTCTCAAACCCACTGGCACGATCGGAATTTTGATTTCGAGCTTATCTTTTACTCCTCTTTGGAGGTAGTGCGATAGTTCGTTTTCGCGAATGTATTTTCGATTGAAGTAGGTGGCGGACAAGAGCAGCAGCCCGAAATCACAAGCTTGGATCGCCGCTTGAATTTGATCGTGCCATTTTTCGCCTACGATGATTTGCTGATCGCTCCACTGCTCGAATTGGTATTGCTTGGATAGGAAGGCGTGTTCTTGGAAAGCGGCCAGCAGTTGGAATGCCAATTTTTCATCTTTATGCGCATAGCTGACAAAATATTTTAGCGTTTGTTTGTCCATATCTGCTTATTTTTCTACAAAGATGAGCCAAAAAGTAGTACGAGGCAAGTTTTTATTTCATTATTTTCACTATTATTTCATTATTAATGTTTGGACGTGTGCGAAGTCTTATTTTACTTCAAAACAGCATGAGTCAATGTGAGGAATTCGTGCAGCTTTAATTAATATTGAGTTATACTGCAAACGGGGTAAGAAAATGGATAAGTTTATCCGCTTGCTTGACATCATTTCTGTCCAAAAGGGTAACCCAAATTGCTAATTTTTATTTCATAAAAATTAGAGCATGTTTGGAGCATTATCTTCCTGTAAACCAGTATTTTCCGAACCTGACTTTGAAAATAATCGCTCGTTTATCTCGATAAACGAGCGATTATTTTCA
>JBCDKV010000612.1:0-3541 GCA_038746215.1 Bacteroidota bacterium
ATTTGCGTACTTTCCACTGCGTGTTGAAGACAAAACGTAGGTTACTTTCTACAAAAGTATCGGCAGCACGAGTGTTTTGTGCGGTCGTTAAGTGATTGCTCGGTTCGGTTGGTTTTTTCATCCGAAAAGCTGTTTCCAAAGAAATCTTAGCGAAAATCGGGCATTATCTAGAACATTTAGTGGATATTGGCTGAGTTGACTATTCTTAGAGCGAATCATCTTCCTGCAATAAGTTTCGAGCATATCCACTGCAATCGCGAAGATTTTGAATTGTGGATTGGTGGTTTGTTTGTGGTAATAGCGATAGTAAATTTGCTGAATAATAACTGCCAGTCGGAAAATGCCAAAAATGTAATAGTACTTCATATTCAGTCCTGACCAACCCATTTTGGCTAAATAATAATCAACGGCTTCGTCTCTGCTCATCATCCCTTTGACCTGTGTAGGCTGTCGTCGCAACAATCGCCAGCAATAGGGATCATTGGCTTCGATCCAATAGGCTAAGCTACCGCCTAAATCCATCAAAGGATCGCCGACAGTTGCCATTTCCCAATCCAATACCCCTGTCACTACGGTAGGATTTGCCACATCATAAACCAGATTGTCGAATCGGAAGTCGTTGTGAATGATACACGCTTTCTTATCTGCTGGCATTTCTGCCGCCAACCACTCCATCACCACTTCAAAATCAGGAACATTGGGCGTTTTTGCCCTCCGATAGCGCTTCGACCAGCCTTTGATCTGCCGTTCGACATAGCCGATTCCTTTGTAGTAACGCTCAAAATTAGCTGCCTGATAATCTATTTGATGTAGTTCAACTAATTTATCAATTGCCGCCTCGCACATTTGCCTAACATCCTGAGCAGATAAGTTCAAATCTTTGGGTAGATTAGCCCGTGGAATCATACCTACCAACTTTTCCATCACGTAAAAGTCTGAACCAATAATACTTTCATCTTCGCAAAAAAGGAGCATTGCTGGCACATACGGATAGTGTGGTTTCAAGCGTTTCATAATGTAGAACTCACGCTGCATGTTGTGCGCAGACTTCGCTTTAGTACCTGCTGGTGGGCGACGCAAAATGTAAGATTTTTGCTCAAAATCAAGCTGGTAAGTTAGATTGGAAGCCCCTCCTTTAAATTGAGCAACACCAGTTAGTTCACCTATATCGGACAGTTGATCTTTGAGATAAGCACCAATGCGTTGTGGATCGAGTTCTTCCCCTTTTCTGACTTTTCCTGCTTTGTCTATTAAGTTGGCAGACATGATGTGTTCGTTTTGGGACAAGATACAAGTTATTTTGTAAGACCTCCTAAAACACGATCTTGGTTTGTACAATTAGGCAAAGCAGTATAACTTGCAAGCTGGAATTTACTATTAGTCTTGACCATTTATATATGCTTAGAATTATCATTTTCAGTTCACTCATTTTCAGTTCATTTATCCTGATACAATGTGCCAATCCAGGTACGCTGACGGGCGGTCCAAAAGATGAGCAACCACCACGCTTGGATAGTTTGGAATCCACACCCAATTTGCAGACTAATTTTGAGGTGCAGGATATTGTACTCACTTTTGATGAATGGATCAAACTCAATAATCCTTTCACCCAAATCGTAGTTTCGCCTCCCCTCGATCCCAAGCCTGAAGTTAGTTTGAAGGGCAAAAGTGTACTGATTGAATTTGATGAGACTACGGAATTGCGAGCAAATGCGACCTACACCATCAATTTTGGTGAGGCTATACAAGATTTGACAGAAGGTAATCCAGCGGAGAACCTACGTTTTGTTTTCTCAACGGGTGACTTCATTGATTCCTTAGAAGTGAGTGGGCAAATTAAGGACTTAGAAAAGGGAGAAGGCGTGGAGGATGTTTTGGTCATGTTGTACGATAATCTAGCAGATACAGTTGTTCGTACAGAACTGCCCTTTTATTTTGCCAAAACGGATAAAGAAGGTAATTACAAGATTCAGAATGTAAGAGCAGACACCTTCAAGGTCTTTGCATTGAAAGAACCAGTTGGTATCAATTACAAATTTGATTTTGCAGAGGAAGAAATTGGCTTTCCTGACACTTTCTTAGTAGTGACAGATAGCAGCGTGAATGTGGTTAATCTTCGGATTTTCAAAGAAACACCTGATCTCGCCATCAATCGAATAGATCAATCACAGTATGGACGCACCCGTGTCGAGTTTAATCAAGCTCCCTACAATTTGACTTTTCGCTACGAAGCAAATTTTGAAGAACTATTTTTGGAATACGAAAAGGATAGCCTTCGTATTTGGTACGATTTGCCCAATCCTGCCGATTCCAGCGCACAATTCATTATTGCTCAGGATACACTCTTGCAAGATACTTTTCTGATTACCAACAAAAAACGAGCGAGCTTCCTGAAAACAGCAGCACTTAAGCCACAGCAAGCTAATCCAAACAACATTAAACAAAATCCTTTGAAACCACTGCAACTGATGATGAATCATCCACTGGGAAGCTTCGATAGCAGTCGCTTTCAATTACTAGAGGATACATTAAAAACACTCGTCTCTCCTGAAATCCGTATTGATTCTACCAATGCGAGAAGAAAATTGCTATTACAATATCCTTGGAAAGAGGAAATTCCTTATGAGCTTATAGTCTTACCCGAGGCGATGAGTGATATCTACGGGCTACAAAATAAAGATAGCATTCAACAGAATATCGCTATTCAGCCCGCAGATGATTTTGGTACGATTGCTCTGACAGTTACTAATTTGGATAGTACCTTGCAGTATGTCGTAAGCATTGGGCTAGCAAATGCAGCACCATTGGATCGTTTTGTAGTCAGCGATCAAAGCTCGTGGCAACAGACCTTTCAGGCAATCCCAACTGGAAAATACGAGGTAGAGATTGTGACCGATTACAATCGAAATGGACAGTGGGATACGGGTAACTATGATTTAAAGCGGCAGCCCGAACCGATTTCTAGCCAAACCTTAGAGGAATTGCGAGCAGGCTGGGACTTGGAAACAGAAGTAAAGTTCACGCAATGATGATAGGCAACTATTCATTGCAGTGCCGTAATTTCTGCTTCGGTAAGACCTGTTTGCTCAACGATCTCATCTACTGATCTACCGTTTTCCAGCAAAAATTGAGCAAATTGCAGCTTCATCTGCTTTTCCCTTTGCTCCGCTGCTGCTGCTTTTTGCGCTGCTTCTTCGATCTTTTGCTCCGCTTCTGCTGTCTTTTGTTTCTCTATTACTATCTGCTCTTTCACCTCTTCTAATTCTTGCTCCACCTTTGCCATCGCCGCCTCTTGCTTGCCGAATATCAAATCCAATTCTTCTTCGGCTTTCAGCTTATTTCTAAAGGCTTCGTCTTGCACTGGCCCTTGCAAATATTTCGCTACGTCCTCAAATTCTTCGGGTACTTCTTGTAAATCTAAAATGTAATTTCGGGAACTCACCCAAGCTTGATTGAATAGCGTCAAGAACTTTTCTAAGCGACTCCTTCGATCATCCAAGAGTCTTCTAACCTGAATAATGCGCATCTTATGCGTCAGTAA
>JBCDKV010000613.1:0-3538 GCA_038746215.1 Bacteroidota bacterium
ATTGTATTTTTTGAGATCAGTGCCTTTAAACTGTTCCACTTTGGTTTCCGCCAAACATTCTGCTTTGGGTCTACCTAGCAGGTCTCGCTCTGCGTAAAGTACGTATTCATTTTTTGAGGCCTCGTCGCTCGGCAAAGCAGCCAGCACGTAGTTATCGGCGCGATCTGCGATGACAAGTTGTAAGTGGTCGGGAAAAATGCTCAAAGCAGCCAGTGAACGCGTGTCGTTTTTGACGATACCACGATAGAAAACGCCTCCGATTTCAGCTTGCGTAATGTTTTCTCCCTCGCTCGTCCGCAGTTGGAAGTCTGCTGTCACATTGTCTACTTTAAGCAGTTCTAACTCAAAGGATTTGTTTTTGGCAACGGGCACATTGAACACCAGTAATTCGGGTTGTGTTTTGCTCAACTCGGCAAGCATATCTTGTTCTAAATCTAGATAGACGGCAGTTCTGACTTCCGACTGAAAATCAGTATTTTCTTTTGATGAACGGATTTGAAAAAGGTTGGCTGTTGTGGGAATTGCGTGCGCTTTTTCGTGTTGCACCCAAGTAGCTATTCGGTTAGGTGTTGTCTTTTCCGTGGACTCGGTAGTGATCCCTGCCTGTGTGTTGGTAATCAAATTTTGTCCATATCCACTGAAATTTAGGATGAATAGCAGCAGAAATGCAATGCAAATGCCTTTTGACGTGAACAATAGGAGCGATGATGCTTTCATTGATGTGTGTTTGTGCTGTATGAATGCTTGTTTGAATACTAGGATAGGGGTGTACGAAGTTTTGGTGATGCCTGAGAAAAATTTTAGTAAAGCGCTTGAGATTGCGCAACAAGTATGCTCAAAGGGTTTTTTATGGACGGAAACTCAAATACTTGACTTATTTTTCGGAGAAAAATAAGTCGAGCATTTGAGTTTCCGTCCGAAGAGAACTACTGAGCATACTTGTTGGTCGAATTCTTTGCATTGACTCAGGCTGTTTTCAAGTAAAATGTTAACAAAACTGAGACTTCGTACAGCCCTAAATAAAAATTAGCAATAAAGAATGTCAAACGAGCAGATAAACTTGTCAATTGAACCACTTTACGATTGAACAATTCGACAATTCGACCATCTGCACAGACTTATCTCGTTTGCAGTGTAAGTAATTTAGTAAGAAACCACACTCAATAAATCCAAATCACCACCGTCTATTTGATATTGCTGCAAACCATTCGTACCAGCAATCAAAATCATATCGTTTCTGTTGGGATGACGAATGATGTCATAGGCTTCTACGCTCGTATCTGAGCTTTCTAGCTTTGGATTTCGGCGATCACTCACGTCAAATATTTTCAGTCCATTTTCACCTTCTCCAACGTACAAATAATCATTGATGATGGTCATCCCAAAAGGACTTTGCATTGCAATTTCTTCAACTTGGGTCGGCACTTGAACATTCGATATATCCAGCACAATGAGTGCATTCACGTCGCCTGGACAATTTCCAAAATCACCTGTTCGGAGCGTTAGATAAGCAATGTCGCCATCTGGATAGACGGGATCGCAGGAAGTGGCGTGCCAAAAACTAGAAGTGAAAGTTGGTGTGGATGGATTCTCAATGTTAAAGACCATCATGGAGCTGCGTGTACCTACGAATAGGTTGCCGTCGTCTGGGTAAATCGTTTCCATATCCCAACCTACTTGTTCGGAAGATAGCCGCTCGAATGTCCCTTGATCGCTGAAAGTCGTAAGTTTACTCCTACTAATCAAATAAACATGATCTTCGGCAAAAGCAATCCTATTAACGGTCCCGATAGCACTGTTGCTACTGCCAGCAAAAGAGGCTGGTACAGCAGAAGGTGGAATGATGCTTTGAGTATAATCGTAGTAGTAAAAGGCTTGATCACCCCATATTTTTTGTGCGATGGGACTATTGATGCCCACTTTTTCGGTCACTTCTTCAAAATTGAAACCAATAAGGGTTTCGCCTCGATTATTCGTCATAACGTCCGCTATTGCTTCTTCCAAACGCGTATCAATTTGCGCTTGACGAATATCGGATAAATCAATTTTGAGCATATCATAATAGCTTTCGGCGTAAAGCACATCGCCTTGCACATAGAACTCTCGATTGCCTGGGATATTGAGAAAGCTAACCATACTGGGATTTTCGGGATCACTATTGTCTAGTACGTGTATCCCTTTACCTTCTTCACCAATCAATAAGAAGTCGTCGGACACAAATATTTTTCCAGGATTTTCGATGCTAGTCCGATCTCCAAGAAGTGGCGTAGTCCGAACTGCATCCAAGTCGCCATAAATCGCCGTTGCCTTGGTGTAGGTGACGGTTACGCTGCCTAAATCTTTGGAACAAGATTGCAAGAGGAGTCCTGCGAAGAGCAAGTAAAACAGATACTTTTTCATAATTATATGTTTTTATGATATATAGACTATCAATAAAACGGGAAAGTTCGATTTGTGTTATGGATTTTAACGTTTTTTATGCAAGCTTGATTAGTATACGAACAATGATTGTACATATCTCATTTTTTCTTGACATTTGAGTCAGATATAGTTCAGGTCAATATCCACAAATTGAGCAACAAGTATTTCGGCAGCTCCTTACAACTGCTCCAACTGATCCAAAAACCACTGTTTTTCGATTAATGGATTCGCGGCTTGGATTTCTTCGCGTAGCTTGGCTTTTTTAGCTTTGTCGAAGGGATTTACTCGTAGTAGCTTACTGGTGTACCGAATAATATTGTTGTAGAGCGCACGAAGATTATCGGCGACATCCTCTTTCCTCCTTAAGTATACCTTAGCACTTTCTAGTAAAGATTCCAAAGCCATGATTGCGTCCTGCTCGTAATACATTTTGATGAGCATAGCTTTACTATTTAGATTGAGCAGGATGTCATCGTGCTCGTATTGTGCCAGATAGCTCATGGCTTGATCGTAATTACCAGAACGATAGTAGAGTAACCCAAAACAGAAGTTGACATAGCTTTCTCTATATTCGTTCTCTAGGTACTGCTGATAATTTTTGATAAAATTATTGACCCAAGTAAATGCTTTTAGTGATACCCCAGCGGAGACAATATTTCTGAATAAATAGCGATCTATGATCTCATTTTGAATCAAAAATTTATCTTCGATACCAATTTTATAGAAAGAAAAAGCATCGTCAAGATATTCCCGTTTACCGCTATTCATTTTTCGGATACAATGATTGATGGTGAGCAGAAAAATACCGTATTTATCTTCATCGTCGAATCTGTCTTTATAGGCGACTAACTTCTCCTTGAAGACTGTAAATTGCTCATCGTTCTGCTCCGTTAGTACTTTATACAGATTGTAATAGACAAATATGGCGGGCGATTCCTCCGAATCTAGGTTTTCGGCATAGCTAGACAAGACATCAATTAAGGAATTTTCAACATCGGAAAACCTGTCTTTTTTATGCGTATACAAGGCGCACAAATCTCTAAATCTAGTCGCAATATAATGCTTATCGAAAGCACGAACCGTATTCATGTATTCTTCTATCCGCTCAAAACGACCA
>JBCDKV010000614.1:0-3523 GCA_038746215.1 Bacteroidota bacterium
AAATAAAATGCGCTACATCAAATATCTATTTTTATTCGCTGTCATTCTATCTATCAATCAGTTACAAGCCCAAACAGGGTTAGCAGACAGCGTCTATGTACTTTACGAACGTTACTTTGAAATGGTCAAAGTCTCCGACGAATACAACCGCAGCATACAGCAACGAATGGATTCCATCGCCGCTACCATAGATGGTAACATCAGCAAGGTAGACGAAAAATACCAGCGGTTCAATGAAGTCTTGATTGATAATAATAGAAGAATTAGCAGTATTTCTGAAACCCAATTATTTACAAATAAAACGCTGGTCGAACGCAATATTGCTCGTGCGATCAATGCAACGGAATTTGTGGAATCTGCTACCACAGCTTTAAATGCACTGGACTTAACCAATCAAGTTTTTGCCTATACCGATCAAATTACTGCTTTGAATAATCCAGAAAATAACGATTTGGGATTTTCTTTGAGCGAGCGTGTGGAAAAAATACTGGAAGAGGAAATTTTTCAGGGACGACAGAAGGTGAATAAAGTGCGCAAAGACCAATTTCTCAATGTATGTAATAATGTACTCACTTCTCCAATCACGAGTTCACTGACCGATGGTTTGCCCGTGGTGGGTTCGATCAAATCTATCGTTGAATTGGTGGTAACGACTTCTTTGCAAGGAACAGATGTGAATATAGAAGATATTTCTGATCTGAAAAAGAAGCTTTCTGCTTATGTGGAGTACTATCAAGGCTTGGAAAATGCGCTAGATGCTTTTGAGCGTAAAGTGGACGCCATAGATGTGAGGACGGAAGCCCTTAAACTACTGCTGCGCAATTTTGTGATCGACCGCGTGAAGACACTGCACCCTGATGTGGACGTCAGCACGCTGGAAATTCAATTGAATACGTTGCTGATAGATCACTACAATTACCGTCAAATTAATACGGATGTTTATAGCATCATCACTTCCGACTACACAAACGATAATGGTACGATCTATTACGGGCTTGCTTTCAACGATCAAAGACTCAGGTTTCCTGATTTTGCAGTAGGACAGAGTCGCTTCATTACGGATGAAATTGAAGCCATTACCAGCGGGTACGAAGCAGCATTAAACATATATCAAAAATCCATAGAGGAAGTATTGGAAAAAAGCAAGGTGATTGGCAGCCACGTAAAAATCAATCAGAAAATTAGAGAACTTCAAAAATCGAAAAATGAGGTCGTGAAAGCCATCAAGCGAAACATCAACCTACCCAAAATCAAGAAAAGCTATCAAGCTTTAGTTTGGGAGGGCGCGTAAGTGAACGTTCAATAATAACTTAAACAAAGCAGACTTTCTCGCAATTGCTTCGAGAGTAGTTGACCATTTGCCCCAATTTTAATACCACAACAAGGGCTAGATAAACCAAAAAAAAAATAGTCACAACATATTAAAAAAAACAATTATATATTTGCAACATCAGATTACCGCAGTGCAGCATAAACTCACCTATTTCAACAATAAAATCTCATCTGCTTTCATTTTTTCGCCAGTTTCTCTAACTTATTACTGACTTTTGCGTAATAAGTCCAATAAATATATTAAGCATTTTTTGACTATGAAACCGATTACAGCTACTCTGACTTTACTTTTTACTTTTCTTTTTAGCCTCAATAACTTAGTGGCACAGTGCATTTCAGGAGATTGCCAAAATGGAGATGGCGTCTACGTGCTACCGAGCGGCGCAAAATACTACGGCGGATTCAAAGACGGTGAAATCCACGGACACGGTATTTGCAAATATCCCGACGGCAGCATTTACGATGGACAATGGACTTACCGCTTTCCCGACGGACGAGGCACCATGACCTATCCCGATGGCAGTAGCCGTTCGGGCTATTGGAAAAAGGGAAGAGCCGTAGATGACAGCGGCCGCACATTGGAAGATGAAGTGGCAAAAGGAGGTGTCGCTAACTATGATGCTAACATTCAGTCAGGCTGCATTTCGGGGAACTGTTGGAATGGGAAAGGCATTTTCGCCTATCCTGATGGCAGCAAGTATCGAGGCGATTTTTTAGGGGGTAAACTAGATGGCTGGGGAACATTCTACTACACCAACGGGAAAAAATACGTTGGAGAATTTAGAAGTGGATTGCCAGACGGCAGAGGTACGCTACATTTCCGCAATGGCACACAGCAATCTGGCAGTTGGATGAACGGCGAATTTGTTGGTCAAAATCAAACGCATACACAAAGAACGGGTTGCATCAGCGGCAATTGCAACAATGGAAAAGGGATTTATGTATTTCCAGATGGTAAAGGAAAATATACGGGCAATTTTCTGTACAGCTTCCCACATGGCGATGGGAAAGTCGCTTACAGCAACGGCGATCGCTACGAAGGGCAATTGGTCAGAGGAAAATTAAATGGTCGAGGTACTTACTATTATCAGAGTGGCAAAGTGGTAGAAGGATACTGGAAAGATGGTAGCTACGTTGGTAGAAGCAATGGTGGTAGCTATGGCAACACGATGCGCGAAAGCAATCAAAATAGTGGCTATAGACCAACGACCGCCAACGCACCAAAAGTTTGGGCAGTCATCGTCGGTATCGCCAACTACAACCACATGCCTATTTTGCGCTACACAGACGATGATGCTTACAAAATGTATGCGTTTTTCAAGAGTCCAGAAGGTGGTGCGCTTTCGGACGAACGCATTCGCATCTTGATTGATGAAGAAGCGACTAAGCGCAAAATAAAGGATGCCATGCGAGAGACTTTTTTCAAGGCAGGCCCGAACGATTTAGTCATTCTTTACTTCTCTGGTCACGGACTTCGAGGCTCTTTCTTACCCATCGACTACGATGGCTACAACAACAAAATTTATCACGAAGAAATCAATGCGATCTTAAAAGATAGTCCTGCTAAATACAAACTGTGCATTGCCGATGCTTGTCACTCGGGCAGTCTCTTCGCAAGAGATGGCTCGGTCGATAACGTATTGCAAAGCTATTACGATAAGCTAGCCAAAGCCGCACCTAGCACCGCCCTCATCATGTCTTCCAAATCAGAAGAAACTTCTTTGGAGTCCAATAGCTTACGTCAAGGTGTCTTCAGCCATTTCCTTATCCGTGGTATGAAAGGCGAAGCCGATCAAAATCGAGATCGAGTGGTTGGTATACAAGAACTGTATAATTATGTCAGCAGTAATGTGCGAAAATACACAGGTATGCGTCAATCGCCCATTATACAAGGAAGCTATGATGTACAAATGCCTATTGCGGTAGTACGGTAGTTGGTTAGTAACGCTAGAGAAATAAATTTATATTCTTTAACTTTTCTGTCCAGAAGACCTCCCAAAATTTAAATTTTATGATTAGATGTTTGAACTGTATGAAGTCTCAGTTTTGCTAATATTCTACTTGAAAACAGCCTGAGTCAATGCAAAGAATTCGCGCAACAAGTATGCTCAGTAAGTCTCTTCGGACGGAAACACAAATTTCAACTTATTTTTTTGGGAAAAATAAGTTGAAATTTGTGTTTCCGTCCATA
>JBCDKV010000615.1:0-3516 GCA_038746215.1 Bacteroidota bacterium
CTATCTTGCATTGACTCGGTCTATTTCTGAGTAAAATGTTAACGAAACTGAGACTTCGTACAGTCTAAATAATAAACAGACTATGAACAACAAGAAAACAGTACTATTGATATGCCTATTGGCATGCAGTTTAAGCGCAATTGCACAGGAAAATATAGAGCCAGGTTATATCATCAAAGAAGATGGCTTTAGGCAGGAAGTGATGTTAGCGGTTGAAGACAATATCAGTACGCCTCAAAAATTCAGATTCAAGCAGCCTGATGGAGAATGGGTAAATATTGGCATCGACGACAACATTCAAGAGATCGGCACCAATGATAAAGCCTTCAAAAAATTCGTCGTACAAATAGACAAGTCCACCGAAAATTTGGATCGATTGGATGAGGAAAAGACATTTAATTTTGTTCAAGATGTTTTATTCCTAGAGTACGTTCTCAGCGGTAGTGTGAGCTTGTATCAATACAGGAGAAAAGGCCTAATCAAATTTTTCTATCAGCAAGCGAATGAAGACATTCAACAGCTAAAGTACAAAAAACACTTATTGGTCACTAAAGATCAGTATGGTAGGTCTTACGCAAAAGGTAAGGTAGTGGAAAATACCGCCTATAAATATCAATTATTTGAAGCATTTGAATCATGTAGTAATATTAATAGCTCATATATAGCAGATTTAAACCATAGTAAAAAGGACTTGGTCAAATTTTTTAGAACGGTGAATGAATGCTTTGGCGATGAAGCGGTGAAAGAGCTTGCACAAAAGACACACAACCGATTCCGGATATATCCTGTCTTCAAAATGAGCATGGAAGATTTCAGATACGAAATAGGGACGGATATTATTACCTTTGATAATAACATTGGATACGGAGCAGGATTAAGAATACATTTTCTACCCATCAACAATAATAAGCATCTAAGTCTGTTCACTGAAGGCTATTACACCCATCAGCGTGCTGCATCGACATCCGAGGATGGTATTGAATTGATGATGCGAGTCATCAATATTCCCTTTGGGCTACAATATGACTTTTTTCTTTCCGATAAAATGGCTTTGTTCCTGAATGGGGGTTACAACCTTATGCTTGACTTAAATAAATCTAGAGTAACAGACACGAATATTAGCCGCTACCTTCCTATTTCAACTAGAGATAATGCTTTTGCTAGTTTAGGATTCACTTTTTACAATATAGTAGTAGCCGAGTTGAGGTATAACTCACCTGCAAAAGTTTTTGATATATTTCCAGATTCAAATACTTCTTATCAGCCCCTTATTCTTACGGTAGGAATTGATGTTTTACCATTGCTCCATAAAAAGAAATAGCTTTGTGTGGTAACACATCTATACTCCATTTATAATAAAAGGGTGCATTCTCTTTTTTGTCGATTTGTTGAACTTGCTAATAGAAATTTTCATTTTTAACCACAAAAGGAACGAAAGATGACAAAGCTAAATACCTGATTTTTAATTAAGACTGTACGAAATCTGATTCTCCTTAGTATTTTACTTGGAAACAGCCTTAGTCAACGCAAAAAAATCGCTCAACAAGTATGCTCAAGGGATTGACCAAGACCTATTTCGAGCATTACTACAAGACTTCGTACACGACTAATTCCTTATCTAAACTCAAATCATGTTAAGAACACACAACATCTTTTTGTCTTTATTGGCACTGCTTCCATTCCTTTGTTTTGGACAACAAAACATTGTCTTTACACATCCTGATCTACCAGACCTTTTACAGGGAAATTATTCAGTAGAAGATTATCAGGATGAGAATGCGCTACAAGAATTAGAGTCGATACTAGATGATCTGCCCGCCAAGGTATCTACAGATTCGTTGCAAGCTTACCTAAGGCAATTAAGTGATTTCGAGAATAGAAATACGGGTTCGGATACTCTCAGCAGTACTTTTGGAATAGGTGCAGCCCGACAGTGGATACACGAAAAAATGGAAACTTTTGCACCCGAAAGACTGATCGTCTCCTACCTGCAGTTCGATCAGAATATCTGCGATATGGGACGCCACAAAAATGTAGTAGCGGTGCTGCCAGGCATAGGAGCGCAAAAACACGAAGTCGTCTTGGTGGAAGGACACATGGATAGTCGATGCGAAGATCCCTGTGGTATCAATTGTGAAGCCCAAGGTGCAGAAGACAATGGAAGTGGGACGGTGCTGGTGATGGAATTGGCGAGAGTTATGAGTCGTTATGCTTTCAATCGAACCATCGTATTTATGACGACTACGGGCGAAGAGCAGGGGCTGTTTGGCGCGAATGCTTTTGCAGAATATTGTGAGCAAGCGGAAGTAAAACTAATGGGCGTATTTAACAATGACACAGTCGGTGGCATCATCTGTGGTGCAACGGCTTCTCTACCTGGCTGTCCAGGTCTGAATGCGATTGATAGCATTAATGTCAGAATTTACTCCCAAGGTGGCACAGGCTCTATTCACAAAGGGCTAGCGCGCTATCTGAAATTAGAATACGAAGAAAATATAGCGCCTCGACTGGCAGTGCGATCTGAAATCAATTTGATGACACCCGAAGATCGCATTGGAAGGGGCGGTGACCATATTCCATTCCGTCAACGAGGTTTCGCAGCTATTCGAATGACCTCTGCTCATGAACACGGCAATGGAAATCCTAGCACACCAGACTATGACGATAGGCAGCATACTTCATCAGATCGCATTGGAGTAGATACCGATGGTGATGGCGAAATAGATCAGTTTTTCGTAGACTTTAATTACCTGCGCCGCAATGCCATCATCAATGCCAACGCGATGATTGCCTTGGCAAATGCACCCAGCGCGCCCCAAGGATTGACGCTCACAAGAGGAGAGAATTTTATTGCATTAGCCATAGAAGACGAGCAGGATGCGCTAGCTTATCGAGTGGGCTTGCGTTTTTCGGGCAGTAATGATTTTGATAGTTTGTATACCTTCGACACCAAGCTAGATACCATCAGAGGTTTGCCGACGGATATTTACAGTTTTTCGGTTTGTAGCGTCGATGAAAACGGTATTGAGAGCCTTTTTACAAAAGAACAACGCTTAGTTTTTACCACCAATACCGATGAGCTATCCTACGATTCACAACAGATAGAACTACTTCAAAATCATCCTAATCCCTTTGACGAAGCCACCATTATCGGTGTGGTGGTACAAGAAAAAATTCCGAGTGGAAACGCAAGCATCGTGGTGCATAATCTGGAAGGAAAAGTCATTACTAAATTACCCATCCAGCTAAAGTTGGGAGTCAATGAAGTGGTTTACGATTACCAATATCATAATTACACGCCTGGTACTTATGCTTATAGCCTCGTCATAGATGGTCAATATTTTGCAACAAAACAGATGATTTATGCCTATTGAAGCTGGTAATGCGTTTGGTTATTTGCTTGTAATCAGAAAATTTCTGTTTACCTTCGCACTCCAATTTGAAAATCGTAACTTTTTACTCCATTCATCTCGAAGGTAAATAGTTACTAGAATTCTCTAAATAACGATATTTCAA
>JBCDKV010000616.1:0-3511 GCA_038746215.1 Bacteroidota bacterium
AATCCTCCATTACGCATCTCTACACTAACATCTCCTGACGCAGGTACGGTCACACTGTACCACACGTCTTCTCCCGATCCAAAGTCAGAACAAGAAGGGAGAGGGGTCGCGCCCGAAGCCGTGGCATCTACATTTGTGCCTAACGTTGGTGCACAATTCGCAGGATTAGGTACTATTTGTACAGTCAGAGGCGTCGCATTGGCGCAATCGTCGTTGGCAGGTTGTGCGTGTAGGCTACCCATGCAAATGAAAAAAAATAATGCTAGTAATACTGTCTTCATCATGAAAAAATTGATTTGGTATGAAAAATTAACTACGCGATAGGCTAGTCTGCGCATTTGTTCATCATCTAGGTCAAGTGACCTATTGGAATGCAAAACTGCTTGACTTTGTGTTAAATCACGAACTTGTAATTAGGAACGAGACACAAATAGATGCTTATGCTTGAGGCAGTTATTTTTAACTTGTTCCTTGTGTAATCAGATTTGGAAAGCTTGTCACAAATATAGTACAATTTTTGACGGGCAGATATGTATTGATGAAATGTAATCACAAGAAAGCTAATATTTTCTGGATTTTGAAGCGTCCCTTCGAACAGAAGTGATTTTCTTTTTGACAATAAAAGTGCCAACGACTCTTGGCATTTCAATAAACGTGTCGAAAATGACTGAAAACTTGTGTTTTCATCCAAAGAGACTTACCGAGCATAGTTATTACTCCATTATTTTGCATTGACTGAGGCTGTTTTCAAGTAAGATGAGACTTCATAAACCTCTAAATAAAAATAGGCTGTTGCCAACGACCTGTAAAAAGTCATTAGCGACAGCCTATTTATACTCCGTTTGGGATGAAAAAGTGCATTTTGCTACCATGACATTCTCGAATACAAGCTATTAGATGTACTTTCAAATTTGGCGGCATCGAGCCTGCCAAATTTGATTAAGGTTTTTTCAGCGAGAATCGCTTCTTTGCCCTTAAAAAACCTTAATTCGCTGAGGAGGTGTCGACCTCCTCCTCAGCGAAAACTTACCCTCAAATTTAGCAGTAAATGATGTGAACAAAACCTATCTTTTTTCAAAAATGAAAGCACTTTTTTACCCGGTTTGAAGATCAGCAAATACGCTGTAAGGTTTTACTCCACGGCTAACTTAGGTGTACTGGATTTAGCTCTACTTCTCATCCAAAAGAAAAGAATGGTAAACAATCCAATGAGCAAAATAGGGAAAAACATGATCGTACTCAAAGTGGCTTGTCCTGTGAATAGTTCTAACTCATTACCAGTCAGCCCCTCTGCTTTTCCCGTTGCTCGATTAGCATCGATCCATCTACCAATGACAGGCTGCATAAAGAAAGAGGACAGCATACCAACTGCTCCAACGACGGACATCCCTAGCGCACCACTTTTAGGAATATAATCTGCTACGAATCCGATCATATTGGGCCAGAAATAAGCTACACCCAAGGCGAATACAATGGCAACACAATATACAATTGGACCAGTAAGTTGCGTGAATAAGAACAAGCCCAAGGTAGCGAGTACAGCAGAGCCTAGCAGTACACCCGTCGTATTAAAACGATGGACGACTTCGCCCCCGAAGAAGCGCGCTACTGCCATTGTCCCCGTGATGAGTGCTAAGATCAGCATCGGCGGCGCACCACTACTACTCAATATCAATTCTATCCACTGGGTCGGTCCGAATTCTGTTTGTGCGGTGAACCACATACAGAGCATCATAAAGATGAAAAGTGGCGTAAGCATAGACTTAAAATTACCTGCGAGTGTTCCAGCTTCTGCAACTTTGGCTCTGGGCCAAGCCGTTCCCCAGAAAAGAACAGCGTAGATAATGGTCGGAATCATAATTAACCAAATCTGGGTTTGCCAACTAGCACCTGCTCCCGTCATGAAGTAAGAGACCAGACTGCCAATTACGATACCGCCAGGAAACCACATGTGGAAGCGGTTCATCATCTTACTCATTTTGTTGCCTTCGTAAGTATCAGCGATCATCGGATTACAAGCCGCTTCTGTACAGCCATTCCCCAGCCCAATTAAGAAAGTAGAGAGCAAAAGCCCCGTGTAGCTGCCTGCGAAGATGGTCATAATGATACCAATGGCGTGCGCAAAAAAGGCAAATTGCATGATGACTTTACCACCAACCGAATGATAAATAAGTCCTCCGATGACCATAGAAATTGGGAAGCCAAAGAACCACATGCCGTTGATAAATCCGAGTTGTTCGGCAGATAGTCCGAGTTGTTCTTCTAATTGCGGTAGTATGCCTGCCCGAAGGCTGAAAGAAAGTGCGGTGGTGATGAGGGCAAAACAACTACCGTAGAAAAGTTTTTTTTCGTTTGTCATTGTTTATCGTATTTTCTCGTTTCGCTTTATTTTATAAGTTTTGTTTTTTCTTTTGTCAAAAGTGCGAAAAAAAATTCAAATTTAAAAAGGAAGCTGAAATTCAGCCAGAAAATAGACTTAGGCTGCCATCCTTTTTAAGAGCTTGTTTGGAGCAGGATTGAACTGTAAATCAGTAGTTTACGGTTCTGGCGAAGAAAATAATAGCGCCTTTATCGAGATGAACGAGCGATCCTTTAGGTAAATATTCAGTGAATATTTAAGCGAGAGAACCGCTTCGCGGATGGGTGAGCAGCGATTATTTTCAAAGTCAGGTTCGGAAAATATTGGTTTAGAGGAAGATAATGCTCCAAACATACTCTTACAAAATAACGCCTGCAAAAGTATCAAAAGTGTGCGCTGAATCAATTCTCATATTTCAAGCAGCACGCAATTGCTATAAATCCGTTATATTTAGCCCTGTTATTGAAGTTATGCGCCATTCAGGATGAGAGCGTACATTTTTATATTGATTGCTTTGCAGAATTGTTGAATTGAAAAAATGTTGAATTGATTATTCCTATCCTACCATTAGCAGAGCCTGCTAATGGTACAGCACGTCACTATCAATTCGGCAATTGAACAATTTTACAATTCGACCATTTGCACAGATTTACCTTTTTTAAGTATGTTAATTATTAATGACTTTTGAAGCCCAAATTGAATAGACCACCAAATAAAGGAATCACAAAAAAGCTTTTGAATATTCATTTAGGAATGGGATATAAATAAATTTACAAATTTTGAGGCGGCTATTTTTTTCTTAACCAAGGCATGAAGAAGTGTGAGCTTCTGAACCGCAAAGCGGATGGGATGCCTAAAAATAGCCTACGTTCTGTGAGGCTTTTTATAACGCTGGGTAAGGATGAATGAGCGATCCCAAAGGGTGAACGAACGATCCCTCAGGGTAAAAGTCCAGTGGACTTTTAAGTGAGAGAACCACGCTAGTGGATGGGTGGCAGCATATTCAAGCGAATGAACCGCAAGCGGTTGGGATACAGCAAGCCAAAATGTAAATTTATTTGTGTACTATTCCTAAATTCCCTAGTCAACAAAATCAGCGATATGCACATCTTCGAAATTGTTATTGGTATCATCTTCGTCATGTTACTTTTA
>JBCDKV010000617.1:0-3509 GCA_038746215.1 Bacteroidota bacterium
ATGGACGAACAAAGCCTTTTCCGATCTTTTTGTAGTCGATGTGGATTCGCGGCAAGTGAGTGCCTTCGATAATCAGCTCAATACGCCCAACAATGAAGGCTCAGCAGCTTTTAATGCCAATTATTCCGAAATTTATTTCAGTCAATGTGCGGGCGGTAAGAAAAACGATATTTATTGCAAATTGGTCGTCAGCAGAAAGATCGGCAATAGTTGGTCGGTGCCAGAAACCCTACCTTTTGTGAAAGATGAAGTCAACTACGGACAGGCAACGCTTTCAAAAGATGGCAGAACGATGTATTTCGAGTGCAATGATCCCGAAGGCTGGGGCGGTAAGGATATTTGGGTCGTGCAACGCCAAGGCGAAACTTGGACGCAGCCACAACTACTAGGGCGCAGCATCAATACCGAAGGCGATGAACGCTTTCCCTACCTAGATAGCGATACGCTTTATTTTTCTTCTGACTATCACGTGGGTATGGGTGGCTTGGATATTTTTCGCTCCCATCGAGTGAACGGGCGTTGGACCGTAGCCGAGAATTTGAATGCGCCTATCAATTCGGGCGGCGATGATTTTGGCTATGTCATCGACTACCAAACGGCACGCGAATCGGAAGACATTATTTATACGGGTTATTTCACTTCCTCGCGCCAAGGTGGAAAAGGCGCAGATGACATCTATCGTTTCACCAAAAAAGTACCACCACCACCACCGCCTGTCGATCCGACCAAAGAAACACCTCCGATTGTCTACAAAATGACGCTGGATGGTTATGTACTAGAAAAAATATACGAAGTGCCAAACGATCCGAGTAGTCGAGTGCAAGGCAGGAAACCATTGGCAGGCGCAACAGTCGAAGTGGTTTTGGAAAATGGTGACAAAAAAGAATTTGAAGTTGGGGAAGATGGCTATTTTAGTTTTGAATTGGAGGAAGATATGGACTATGACTTTTTTACCAGCAAAACGGATTATCTGAACGATGCCACGGATTTCTCGACCACCGATTTTCCAAGAGATCCCGACAATCCAGTACGCCGATTTGAACTGGAAATCGTATTGGATAAGATATTCAGAGACAAAGAGATCGTGCTAGAAAATATTTATTACGACTTTGATCGGGCAGAAATACGCGACGATGCCAAACCAACCCTCAACGAATTGGTCGCCACCCTAAATCTGAATCCCGAACTGCGCATTGAGCTGTCTTCACACACCGATTGTCGGGGCTATGATCGCTACAACGCTGATTTATCACAACGTCGAGCGCAATCCGCTGTCGATTACCTGATTGCTAATAACATTGATCCAGATCGTTTGGTAGCAAGAGGATATGGCGAATCCGATCCAAGGGCAGATTGTAATTGTAGTCGCTGTACGGAGGAAGAACACCAGCAGAATCGTAGGACGGGTTTTAGGATTATAGAGAATTAAGTTTGGGAAGACAGCGATCAGCAGCGAGAAGACAGATTCGTAAATAGGGGCGTATGAAGTCCCATTTTTCTTGGCATTTTACTCCAGCCTAATTTAAGTAGATGTCAGAAAATTGAGCAACAAGTATGCTCAGGGAATCTCTTCGGACGGAAACACAAATTTCAACTTATTTTTTGGAGAAAAATAAGTTGAAATTTGTGTTTCCGTCCATAAAAACCTTTGGGCATACTTGTTGCGCGATCTCAAGAGCTTCACTAAGATTTATTTCAAGCATTGCTCACGACTTCGTACACCCCTAATTTCTGTCCGAAGGGTTTATCTCCAAGAAAGAATTTCAGGCAAGTAGATAAGCATGTCGATTACCTTGATCTTACTTTTTTAGGTCAATGATTATCAACTAAACAAATAAACATATCAACATTGTAAACAAAGATACCTTAGGCTACTCACTGCACCTGCACCCTAGCCAAACCACCTGAAAAATCGCGTACATCCAAATACTTGGGCGGTATTTGTAGGTTGCCATTGCGGTCTACGAAACCAATACCTTCGTAAAAAGCGACCCTAGCTAAACCCTCTTGGTGTCCCCAAGCCAAACCAAATTCAGCGGATGATATTTTGTTACCCATCGCATCCATGATACCCCAAAGTTGGTTGCTTTGGTAAAAAGTGCGTTCCTCTGACAAAGGCAGCAGTTGTTGGTATAAGAATGGGATAACTTGCATACCATCGGCGTCAATAGCACCGAAGTTTTTTCCATTTTCTGCGATCCAAATGCCTTCGTTGCCATACCACAAACTATTGTAAGCACTAGACTGCTTTTCTCCTTTGGTATCAATGAGGAAATAACCTGCTTCCTTTTTTACCACGGCTCTTTCTTCCGTGAAATTGGTGGCATTTTTGTATTGAAATGGTATGATGGTTGCGCCTGTTTTGTCCAAAAATCCGTATACGCCATCTTTTTTTGCACGAATAAGTCCTGCCGATGGCAGATCAATTTTATCGTAGTTTTCTTCGATGATAAAATTTCCTGTACTGTCGATTAAACCGTATTTCTTCAATGCTTTCGCTTTTGCCAAGCCGTTTTCAAAATTAGAAGCTTGTACAAATTTGGTCGGAATCACCAATGTTCCCTGTTTATTAATATAGCCATAGATACCATCTAGTCGCACCCTTGCCAGTCCACCGCTGAAATCTTGCACTTGCTCATAATCGGCAGGAATAACCCACTTTCCTACCACATTTATGAAGCCCATTTTATCTTCCCATGTCAAAGCCCTCGCTAGCCCTTCCTGAAATGCCCAAACGCCTTTGAATTGTGGCTCAATCACCATATTCCCTTTTTTATCAATGAAACCCCATTGTCCTTTGAATTGTACGGCGGCCAAACCTTGCTGAAAATCTCGAACGTCATCAAAGCGCGCCGGAATCTGAATAATTCCCGCCCGATTCATGTAGCCCCATTTGTAGGTAGCCTCTTCAAAATCTGATTGTTTGGATGGTAGGGCGGCTAATTCTTCTTCCAGGCTGAGGTTGCTTTCGCTTTGCTCCGTTGCCTGATCGGATTGACATTGGTAGCAGCAGAGTAGGAAGCATAGTGCCAAGAGAATGTTGAAATATTTCATTTGAATTGCAATGATGAAGCGTAAAAATCAAAGTGACGATTTGCTAGTGGACGTTATTATTCTTTTTCCTGTTTAAGAATAGGATACACTACTGAACAAAATACAAACTAAAACACTAAGTACACTTAGAGACACTAAGAAAAGCAGTTAGTGTAGCTATGTAATCCGCTTCTCTTTTATTCTGTAATCTAAAATGTACAGTAGTTTAAGAATAGGAGAAATCTGTCAGCTACGCAAATATCGGATAATTTTGTGTTTCGCTTAATAAGACTGGAACAACCTTTTCGTTAAATTTATGCTCGTTATTCTTGCTATAAAGAAATTAGGCGTGTACAAAGTTTTAGGCAATACTCAGAACAAGTCTGAGAAAGCTCCTGAGATCGCGCAACAAGTATGCTTGAAGGGTTTTTATGGACAGAAACACAAATTTCAACTTATTTTTCTCTAAAAAAATA
>JBCDKV010000618.1:0-3507 GCA_038746215.1 Bacteroidota bacterium
AGACCGTTCATGTTGTCCGCATTCACGAGTCCAGATGGTTTGCCATTCACCAATATTCGGACAGCTCCACCTCGTAAAGAGACATTGCCCTCTACATCTACCGCCACCGAAGGCACATTATCCAAAATTTCGATGGCAGAGCCACCCATATTGGCTAAATCCTTGCCGACATTGAAGACGCGTTTGTCCAACATCATCTGCATTTCACTACGTTCGGCTTGCACTTCTACTTCTGCGAGCGTCGTAGCATCGGGCAGCAAAGTGATGACGCCCAAATCTATCGTTTGCTTACCTCGCTCGAAGGGAATGTCTTCAATGACAATTGCTTTGTAGGAGATAAATTCAATTTTTGCAAAGAATCGTCCTGGACGCGTATCAAATTCAAATTTTCCTTTTTCGTCGGTAATCGTTCCTGCAACAATGCTGCTGTCTTTTTTGGAAAACAGCGTCACGGTAGCGAATTCGAGGGCTTGTTCGCTATCTCCATCCATTACTTTTCCAAGCAATTGGATGCTGGGTGGATTAGCTCTGCTCAGTTTTTCTGGCCCTCCTGACGGTTGAGCATAAGCGGTGCTGCTCCAAGCGATGGATAGTAGAATCGCTAATAATTTAACAAAACGGGTGGATAAGTTCAAGTTCAGTATATTTAATTGTTAATGCGAACAGCGGGTAAAATACTTCATTTTGTGGTAGTAATAGCTCCACTAAAATTTTGAAACTTAGTAGAGTACTTGAGATCGCGCAACAAGTATGCCCAAGATTTTCAGGGACGGAAACACCAATTTCAACTTATTTTTCTCCAAAAAAATAAGTTGAAATTGGTGTTTCCGTCCGAAGAGAATTACGGAGCATACTTGTTGCTCAATTTGCGGATATTGACCTAAACTGTATCTGAGTTAAATGGTCAAGAAAATGAGATTTGTACAGTCGCTATTCGCATGGTTAAGCAACGTTAAGAGCTTATTTGGATTTTTCCTGCCTGATAACCAACATCTTACGAACCTGACTGCATGAAAAATGAGTTCCGTATACAGATATGCAACTAATTTTTCACTTTGTCAAAACCGCAACCTGCTGATTATCAGTTTGTAAAAATTCCAAACAAGCTCTAATAAAATAAATATTCCAATCTTTCTTGGTAACGATTGCGTATTTGAAGTACAAATCATTTAGTTCGCGAGACAGTGTCAAACATGATGATGGTGACTTTCCTCTGTGAATTTTCAGCGCAAATACAAAATCTTGATATAAGGTTAAAAGGCAATAGAAGGGGCAAAGGTTTGTACCCTGTGTGTCAAGAAATATGAAGCTGGTCGCTATCTCCATGAAGCAGTATTTTCTTTCAATGTAAGCGGCATTTTTTTCAATGACTTTTTCCATCATTTCTGAGACATACCAAAGTGAACAAGTCCGTATTTAACCTAAATGAATCATCTTCATTATGAACATGAATTCATTTTGGTAGTTATAAGACTGAATTATTGGCGATTGACAAACAATAAATCGTCTATTTTCAATTAGGCGTATACGAAGTTTTAAGAGCTTGTTTGGAGCAGGATTGAACTGTACATCAGTAGTTTACGGTTCTGGCGAAGAAAATAATAGCAACTTTATCGGGATAAACGAGCGATTATTTTCAAAGTCAGGTTCGGAAAATACTGGTTTACAGGAAGATAATGCTCCAAACATGCTCTTAAGTAATACTTGAAATAAATTCTGGTAAAGCTCCTGAGATCGCGCAACAAGTATGCTCAAAGGGGTTTTTATGGACGGAAACACAAAATTTCACTATTTTTTTAAGAAAAAATAGTGAAATTTTGTGTTTCCGTCCGAAGAAATTTACCAAGCATACTTGTTGCGCAATTTTTTGGCATTGACTCAGGCTATTTTTGAGTAAAATGTTAAAGAAAACAGGACTTCGTACAGGCTTAATTTTCAATCATTTACTAAATTCACAAACTGATGGCAGAGCATACAACAAACTGGCCAGAATTGGCAATCGGACTTTACGACAAATTGACGGGAAGAGGGGCAGAAATTACCTATGAATTCGAGGAATTCGAGCTACATGTTCCCAGTAATGCTAGTGAAAATGCGGCACATGCGAAATGGAAAATGAATGGTACGATTAAAGTGAGAACGCAAGATGAGGCAAATAAAAATTCCTAGCACTTGTTGGCGTCCAGATAGTACATTTTTGTCTTGAATGTTGCCGAGTGCTTAGCGTTGAGGCAAAAATGAGCTATCTTACGAAGTGGAATAGATTAATCAATTTTCTTATGAAGAAACTGCCCGTTCTAATAGATACCCAACTCTCCATTGAAGACGATCAAGGTAAAGTCTGCAATATTTCCAGCCCTGATCCGAAAGAGTTGTTCGTGCAGTTTGAAAATGCCGCAGCCTTCAAGCGATCCACTAAAAAACTGCCTGTTAGTCCTTGGTCGCTCTTCCTTGGCAAAAGTGAAGTATTACAAGCCTTAGAACTCACTCAACTACATTTAAAAGTAGCCGTCAAAGAACAAGTTTTTGCTCGCAAAGCACCTTCCAAATGGTGGCAATTTAATTTTCTCCGACTAATTCGATTTTACTTTTTTTCTTAGCGTCATGGCGCTCTATATTGCGAATCATGCCATTGAAAACGAAGAAATGCAGCGGTAGCACAGCGTACCAATACAATCGACCTAGCACACCTTGTGGTCGGAAGGTAGCGGTTTGATAAATCACAGCTTCGCCTGCTTTGTTGTTTTCAATTTTGAACTCCAACCAAGCCTCGCCAGGCAGCTTCATCTCGGCAAAAAGCAGCAACCTTTTCTTTTTTCTATCGGATACGAGTACCCGCCAAAAATCGAGCGCATCACCAGCATGGATGTATTTGGGGTGCGTACGTCCTCGCCGTAGTCCGATGCCACCGATCATTTTGTCCATGTAGCCCCTAATTTTCCACAACCAATTGCCGTAATACCAACCTCTCTCACCGCCAATCGCTTCGATATTTTTCCAAACCTGCTCGGGCGTGTTGTTGCTAATGACCAGTTGTTTTTTATCGGTAAAACAACCAAATTTGGGTGGACGCACATGCTCACTGATCGACTCCAAATTAGAGCTAGACACTAAGGAATCTTTCCAACTGGACACTACGAAATTCTGCTGTATTTTCACAAATGCCATCTGAACAGCTTCTTCGTAGGAGATGAGGTCTATATTTAGTAGTTTGGCTAAATTATCGTTTCGGCAAATGACATCTATTTTCATGCTATTTACCAAATTGACTGCCAGTGGATAAGTGGTTGAAGTCACAAAATACAACCAGTAGGAAGATAGGCGTGGACTCATAACTGGAACGGTGAAAATCCAGCGTTTCAATTTTCTAGCCTTAGCATAGCCCAGCAGCATTTCTTTGTAAGTCAGCACTTCACTACACCCGATATCGTAGTTGTTATTATAGGTTTGTTCATTCAGCATCACACCCGTCAAAAACTGCATCACGTTTCGGATCGCAATCGGCTG
>JBCDKV010000619.1:0-3495 GCA_038746215.1 Bacteroidota bacterium
ATGGTTTTGCTCACCAAATAATCGCGATACCAACGGCTATCTACTGGAATAATGTGCCAAGGAATAGTGCTACCATTCAAGACATCTTGATAGCACTGCATGTATTTATCCCAGTGTTTGCGTTGCTCCCAGTCGCCATCATTGTGCTTCCAATTCTTGTCGGGTTCATTCAATCGCTCTTGCAGTTCTTCTTCTTGTTGATCGTAAGAGATGTGCAAGAAAAATTTCAGGATGAGCGTGTTGTTATCGTATTGCAGTAATTCTTCAAAGGCATTGATGGAATTCATTCTTTTTTGCACATGCTCTTCATCAATCCAGCCGTGTACTCGCTGTATTAACACATCCTCATAATGCGATCGGTTGAAAATTTGAATCTGCCCTTTGCCTGGTACTTTTTTATGAATACGCCACAGGAAATCGTGCGCCAGCTCTTCCTTGCTTGGCCTTTTGAATCCATAAGTAGATACATCATTATGGCTACAATCTCTAAAAACTTTATAGACCGCACCATCTTTTCCACTGGCATCCATGCCTTGCAAAACGACAAGTACAGCGTGCTGCTGAGAGGCTCTGAGCAATCGTTGGAGTTCACCTAAACGCGCCACATAATCTTTTGTCGCTGCTTTCAATTGCTTCTTGTCAGCATCTTTGGGGGGCTTCGTAGAAATCTTGCTTAAATCAATCATATGTTTCTTTTACTGCTATTTAGAGCTGTACAAAGTCCTGTTTTTCTAACATTTCACTTGAACATAGCCTGAGACAATGCCATAAAATCGCGCAACAAGTATGCTCGGTAGATTTCTTCGGACGGAAACACAAATTTTCCGTCCATAAAAAACCTTGGGCATACTTGTTGCGCAATCTAAAGAACTTTACTAGCATTTGTCTCAGGTATTACCCAAAACTCGTACACGCCTAATTGCTATTGCGAAAGATACTAAAAGTCTTTGGTAAAAGAAATAGCGCATATCAAACTTTGCTATCTTTGTTTCTTTGTGCTTGCATGTCCACTAGTAAGTCGGACGAAGACACTATTTGTAAAAACTCAATCAGTGAAGACGATCTTTCAAGATTCTTATCTTGAAAGTGCTATCTTACTCGTTTCCTAACGAGTTGATCTAAAAAGCTCGTTAGGAAACGAGCAGCTAGTAGTAGTAGGCTAGGCAATCCTTAGGGCTCACCGATCCAGTGGATTCGAATTCCAATCTTAGAAGAGTAGCCAATATTTAGCACAAAGCGCAAGATTACAGATGATTACCTGCTCAACAACTCAACAAAAGCCAACTTGAAGACTACCCTGTTATCGAAGTCTATTGGAAGATTTTACCAGCTTCTCGTCTTTATTGATGTAGCGAATGGCGAGCAACAAGAAGATACCTGCTAAAACAGGAAGTACAGCACCAAAACCATCGGCAGGTTCGGGCATACTTTCGCTTTGTTCCACTATGCCATCGTTGAGGAATAGTATGATGCCTAGTACGAAACCAATGATGGCGGCAATAAAAGCTACACGACTCAAATTGATTTGTAGCGGACGATTTCTAAATAAAAATATGGCAGCCAAAGCCAATGCACCCGCACCCACGAAAAGGATAGTCAACGCAATGTGATCCGTAATGGTGTACGCACTATCGGCAAAAAGCGTAGAATCACTAATGGCTTTGTCGGTGGAAGCAAAGGGCAGTCCGAACATTGCGAAGCAAGCACCACTCGCCAAGAATAAGAATATAGATTGAATACGTTGTATCATACTGTTGTGTTATTTAATTAGGCTACAGATTCTTTAGGCTCAATAGAGGAGGGCAAAGTTATACAATAGGATGTAATCTATATTTGTAAAAGAAGATAAAAAAGGATAAGTTTATCTGCTTACTTGACATTTTTTTTTCGTGTCTGAATAAACAGGTCAAATAATATGGCGAAAAACTATGAACTGGCGACATCGCCTGCTTTCATCTTAGAAGAACAATTGTTGCGGCAAAATTTGGAACTGCTGCGGCAAGTGCAAACGGAAGCAAATATTTCAATCATTTTAGCCTTGAAAGCTTTTGCGATGTGGCGTGTCTTTCCTACCGTTGCGGAATACCTGAGTGGAGCAACTGCAAGTTCCCTAAACGAAGCACGACTTATTTACGAGGAAATGGGGCAGAAAGCGCATACCTATGCCGTAGCCTATTCGCCCACAGACTTCCAGCAAATCATGGATTACAGCAGCCACATCACTTTCAATTCTCTACAACAATATCAACAACATCAGCAACAAATTGATAAGCACGCCGCCCCTATCTCTTGTGGGATTCGGATCAATCCAGAGTACGCTACGGTAGAAACATCGCTCTACAATCCTGCTGCTAAAGGCTCGCGTCTAGGTGTGACCAGCGAAATCCTTCGGCACGACTTACCCGATGGCATCGAAGGCTTGCATTTTCACACCTTATGCGAATCTAATGCTTCCGACTTAGAACGAACACTAGCAGTTGTAGAATCAAAATTTGGACAACATTTACCCCAACTAAAATGGCTCAACATGGGCGGTGGACACCTCATCACTGGAAAAAATTACGAGGTCTCGCATCTGATTCGATTACTAAAAAATTTCAAAAATCGCTATCCCAATTTGGATATTATCTTAGAACCAGGCAGTGCTATTGCTTGGCAAACTGGTGTTTTGCTGGCAAGTGTTTTAGATATTGTAACTAATAGCGACGTGCGGACGGCTATACTAGATGTATCTTTCACAGCGCACATGCCCGACACTTTAGAAATGCCTTATCGTCCTGCCATTCGTGGGGCATCCGATACCAAACAGGGCAGGCATCTCTACCGACTCGGCGGCGTGAGTTGTCTAGCGGGTGATTACTTAGACGCTTATGCTTTCGATACCCCTTTGAAGATTGGAGACCGTATTATCTTTGAAGATATGATACATTACACCATGGTAAAAACGAGCTTTTTCAATGGCGTACAGCATCCAGCAATTTACTATTTAAGAACGAATGGGACGATGGAATTGGTGAGACAATTTGACTACAAAGATTTTCGAAAACGCTTGGGCTAAAGCTTGTAGAAAAAGTAGCTTGCACATCTGCAAGCTACCAATCATCAAATTACTATTACGAAATGCCTGATATTTCGATTCTTAGATTTTAAGGGAGCGGCTTTTGAATTGAGCGTACATTTGTACATGTGCAGATTAGTGAAAAAAGGTTGCCTGAGGTTTGGAAAAATTTAGATTAGAAGTTGGACATGTACAAAGTTTTGAGCAATGCTTGGAATAAATCCTAGCAAAGTTTCTGAGATCGCATAACAAGTATGCCAAAGGTTTTTTATGGACGGAAACACAAATTTCAATTTATTTTTTGGTAGTGCTGCAAATGTAAGGCTATGTTGCACGCAAAACTTGCAAAGTACGCAGAGAGCAAGAGCGCATGCAGCCTTACAAATATAGGACTACCAAATGGTTTATCCTACATTTCTACCCCCCTGAAAGAAAAG
>JBCDKV010000620.1:0-3485 GCA_038746215.1 Bacteroidota bacterium
ACTTCTTCTGCCAGAGAGCATTTGATGAAAGCAGGTCTATGGAGTTTATTTGAGCGAAGATAATTATTCTTTCCCCAACACCTCAAAAGTCTGTTCTAAGCGATTACCTTGCTCGTCCACTAGGGTCAGGAGGTGATTGCCTAGACTAGGCTGCAAAGCAAATTCGTGGAAATCTTGTGTGCTCCCTAAATAAGTTCGGTCTAAATGCCAATGCACTTTTGTTGCAGGTTCTCGGTGTGCCAGACTGAAAATACTACTACTTTTCTCACCATCTATATCCGTTGGAATATAAATCTTCGTATGCTGTTTAGGATAGATTAACTGCATGATGTCGTTTACCTCATCGGGCTTGCAATCTGCTCGAAAAGGCGGTAGCTTCCGATAGTTGGGATCGTGATTTTTGTAATAATAAGCTTCCACGGGTGGCAAGACAAAAAACGCTTCGTGTCGCATCTGCTCTATGGGTTCACATTCGCTGTGTACTTGCCATTTGGCAGCAGCATCCAAATGTATCCATTGATGGTGCGGACAACTCGCCAGTCGAGTAGCAGATTGGGGTAGCCAGAGCGTATCTTTTGGACAAATTGCCAAAGCCCGATAGCCACTTTGCTTACAAATAGGCAATTGCGTCATTTCATCATAAGGTACTGCAAACCAGTCGTTGGTGCTAGGTAAAAGCTTAAAAAGATTGAATAAAATAGGGGCAGCAGCTTTCACACCTACCAAGCCAGGTCTACCCTCCCCGTCCGCATTGCCTACCCAAACGCCGACCGCATATTTCTCATTGACACCAACTGCCCAAGCATCTCGAAATCCAAAACTCGTTCCTGTTTTCCACGCAATTTTATTGCTCGACTGAAAGGCTTGCCATTCTCCTTCGGAATTGGGACGTTCTACTTCTTGCATGGCATCGAAGGTGAACCAAGTCGCGCTGGCACTAAAATGTGGTGCTTGTGCTTGCAGGGCTTGCGGCGGCTTCGAATGTTTTGTCAAAAAGTGTAGCGGGCGAAAGTCATTTTTATCGTACTGACCGCTATGATTGGAAAAGGTATTTAAACTACGTGCCATGCTCGCATAGACCGCCGTCAAATCTTCGAGCGTCACCTCTGCCCCACCCAAAACCAGTGGTAGTCCGTAGTGCTGTGGCGGTTTATTGATCGTTTTGAAGCCCAATTGTTGTAGCTGAAAATGAAATTGCTCCAAGCCGTGTTGCTGCAACATCCTCACCATAGGCACATTGAGCGAGCGCACCAAAGCGCGTTTTGCGCTCACTACACCGTCGTATTTTTCGTGGAAATTTTCGGGACGATAACCGCTCAGATGTGTCGGAACATCTGATACTAGACTTTGTGGCGCAATGCTACCTGCCTGCAACATAGCAGCGTACAATAGTGGTTTGATGACACTACCCGTGCTTCTCGGCGCAGTGATAATATCTACCTGTTCGCCATGTGCTGCACCTGCCCCCGATACATTGCCAATATAAGCCAAAATTGCACCTGTTTCTACTTCCGCAATGATTGCGGCAGCATTATATATATAGTTGCTTTTCAAGTTTTGATGATGCCTTTGGATGAGTTGCGTCGCTTGTATTTGCAGGTCTTTTTGAAGGCTGCTGTGAAATCGACTGACTTGCTGATTTTTCTGATTGATATGCACCCGATCCAGCAAATGTGACGCTAGGCGTGGTAATGGCAAGGGCTTTTCGGGCAGCGGTTCTTCGATGGCTAGCTCGTAAGTCAATTGATCTATTTTTTGCTGTGCTAAAAGACGGGCAAGTAAACGATTGCGTTTTTGCTCCAAAGCAGTTCTATTACGACCAGGATGAATCAAGGCGGGCGCATTTGGAAGTACCGCCAAGGTAGCAGCTTCTGACCAAGAAAGTAGCTTAGGAGATTTGTGATAATAACGCCAAGCTGCTGCTTCCAAACCGACCACATTACCCCCGAAAGGTGCGTGAGCAGCGTATAAATTCAAGATTTCTGACTTGCTGTATCGCCATTCTAGACGGGTCGCCCAAATCATTTCGATGAGCTTGTTCCAAATACTACGCTTGCCTTTCTGTCTGGATAGGCGAACCAATTGCATACTAATGGTACTGCCACCACTCACCACGGATCGAGCTTTGATGTTTTGCCAAATTGCCCGAACCAAACCAATCGGATCGACACCAAAGTGTTGAAAAAAACGGCGATCTTCAAATTCCGTCAGGGCAGCTATAAATTTATCTGGTAGGCTATCTTTCGCTGGAAAACGCCACTGCCCATCCGCTGCGATTCTTGCGCCAAGCAATGCACCATTTCGATCCTCTAGAACGGTAGAAGTCGGAGCTTGAAACAAATCTTTGGGCAAACAAAATAAGTAGTAGCCTACACTGAGGATCAGTGCGATACCCAATACGTAGCTGTATTTTTTTAGTCGCTTATGGTATTTTAGCTGATGCAATTTTTTTGTTTTCAAAGTGTTCTTTTGGACACAATAATTCGCTCAAATTTGTGCAAGAATCAATACGCTAATATACGCCCTAATCTTATAACTTTTCAGCATCTTTGTGTTGAAAGCAAAATGGATAAGCAATGGACATAAAATACGTAGATCGAAAAACGGGTGAAATTAAGACAGAAACGCCACCAGCGGAGGGTTTATTGAATTTCCTGTATAATAATCCGTTCGGGCAAGCAGCAATTTTACCCTTGGTCAAACGAAAAATCGTTTCTTCGATCTATGGCAAAAGAATGGACAGCCCTGCTTCGGTGAATAAAATAGCTGATTTTGTGGCTTCTTTGGACATTGATTTGGAGGAGTCGGAGAAGTCGCTGTCAGAATTTACCTCTTTCAATGATTTTTTCTATCGAAAACTCAAGCCCGAAGCACGTCCCATAGGTACTGCCTTTGTGTCGCCTGGAGATGGTCGATTGCTGGCATTTGAAACGATTGCCGGGGTGAAGGATTTTTTTGTCAAAGGAGAACAATTCACGCTGGCTACTTTTTTGAATGACAAAAAACTAGCGCAGCAATATCGAGACGCCGCTTTGCTCATTCTTCGACTCGCCCCTAAGGATTATCACCGGTTTCACTTTCCTTATGCTGGTATTCCGTCGGAAATTCAGCCGATTCAAGGCAGCTATTATTCAGTTTCTCCTTATGCGTTAGCGAATAATTTTGCGAGGGTTTTTTGCGAAAATAAGCGTGCATTTTGTGTGCTACGTACAAAAGAAAAGGGTAATATGCTGATTGCTCCCGTGGGGGCTACGATGGTGGGGAGTATCATCGAAACTTACCAAGCTGACCTAGCGGTTGAGAAAGGTGCAGAGATGGGTTATTTTGCTTTCGGTGGCTCTTCTATTGTGATGCTAGTAGATCGAAAAAAGCTAAAAATTGATGCGGATATTTTGCAAAATACGGCACGCAGATTAGAGACTTTTGTGCAAATGGGAGAACGTATTGCGACTTGAAGCTGGACTTTAGCAGCGAGCGATCAGACT
>JBCDKV010000621.1:0-3480 GCA_038746215.1 Bacteroidota bacterium
CACACCACCCTACTCCGGTGGATTTTGATATGCCCCACGGGGGGGGTCGGGGTGAAAAACAGCAAACATGATTGATTTTTGCTGTTTTTCACCCCTAAAACCCCTCTAGCAAAAAGTTTTTCGCCTTAGAAAAAAACTTTTTGCGGTTTTTGTGAGACGAAATCTTCATTCCTTAAACTTTGTACCCTTTTGAATATTGATTAATAAATTCATAAATGCAATCCAACTTCATAGATAACGTTTCCAAAGTCTTACAAGCTGAACTACCAGGAGAGGCAGCGCAGCTTAAAATGGCAAATGCTTTCCGAAAAACGCGTCCTTCCGATCCCAATGACGTTCGGATTGCGAGTGTGCTGCTTTTATTGTATCAAAAGGATAAGAATTGGTATTTCCCGCTCATTCAGCGCACTTCCGACAACCCCAATGACCGACACGGCGGACAGATTAGCTTCCCTGGTGGGAAACGAGAAGAAAGCGATCAAGATTTATCGGAAACTGCCTTACGAGAAGCAGAAGAGGAAATTGGTGTACAACAAAAAGATATTCAGTTGTTGGGGAAATTAACGCCGCTCTACATTCCCGTTAGCAATTTCATGGTACATCCCTTTGTGGGCTATCTACCTTATCCACCTCAATTCAAGCGGCAAGAACTAGAAGTGGTAAAAGTCCTAGAGACGAGCTTATCCGAATTACAGAACACCGATAATCACAAGCAAAAAGACATTGCGCTGCGACAGGGCATCCGACTGAAAGAAGTACCTTACTTTGAACTGCAACAGCATACCGTTTGGGGCGCAACGGCTATGATGCTGAGCGAATGGTTAGCGGTAATCGAAAACATGAAAACAAAACACGTCAATCATTAAGCCTATGGAATTGATTCTCCAAGACCTCCAAGACTTAGCCGCAGCCGCAGCACAATTGCTTGATTACGCAGGCACAAGAAAAAAAATGATTTTTATTGGTGAAATTGGAGCAGGCAAAACGACTTTTATTCAGCAAATCTGTAAACAACTAGGCGTTGCAGAAGCCGTCACTAGTCCGACCTTCTCACTTGTCAACGAATATCGCAACGATAAAAACGAAAGTATCTACCACATCGACCTCTACCGCTTGAAAAGTGAATTAGAAGCCATTCATATCGGTATAGAAGACTATTTATACAGCGATACGTATTGCTTCGTAGAGTGGCCACAAGTTACTGAAAATTTATTACCCGATGAAATTGTGCGAATAAGCATCGATATAATGGAACATTCTAAGCGGAAAATGATATTTTTGTAGCCCAGTGACCATCAAAAAATGGTGCATATCGCAAAAATGAGTTTTGAAGCTAGGTGCTAAGACATTTGAATTTTCCATTTTCATTTGAATTTCCTACAAGTTCACCCAAATTGCTAATTTTTATGAAATGAAAATTAGACGTGTACGAAGTTTTGAGCAACACTCGAAATAGGTTCTAGTAAAGCTTCTGAGATCGCGCAACAAGTATGCTCAAAGGGCTTTTATGGACGGAAACCCAAATTTCAACTTATTTTTCTCTAAAAAATAAGTTGAAATTTGGGTTTCCGTCCGAAGAAAATTACTGTGCATACTTGTTGCGCGAATTACTTGCATTGACTCAGGCTGTTTCCAGGTAGAATGTTAAGAAAAATGAGACTTCGTACATCCTCAATAAAAATTAGTAATTTGAGACTAAAGTGTCAACTACTTTTGTGGTCTAAATGAACATCTCAAATTTTTCATTTTCCATTTTCATTTAAGATTTTTATTTGAGACTTGCATTTTCATTCGAGATTTTCATTTTCATTTGAATTGTTCATTCATTAATCACGCTTATGGCAGACGGAAAGAAAAAAATACCAATACCAGAGAGTTTGACGAGTGGAAGCCTACAGCCGCAGTACGAAACCCTACAAGTGCAGCAAAAGCAAGGGCAACTGAGCATTGGTATTCCCAAAGAGGTGAGTATGCAGGAAAACCGCACGGCACTAGTACCTTCGGCGGTTGGCACTTTGGTAGGGAGAGGACATCGCGTCATAATAGAAATGGGGGCAGGCGAAAAATCAAGCTTTTCTGACCACGACTATTCCGAATTTGGTGGAGAAATTGCGTACAGCCAAGAAGAAGTCTACAAAGCAGATGTGATTCTGAAAGTAGCACCACCTACACTGCCTGAAATTGAATTGATGCACCCCGACCAAATCCTGATTACGCCCCTACAACTTCCCGTCATCAGTGATCGCTACATCAAAAAGCTACAAGCTAAGCGCGTCATCGCCATTGCTATGGAGTACCTTAAAGACAAAGGCGATAGTTTCCCCATCGTTCGCACCATGAGCGAATTGGCAGGATTGTCAGCTATCCTTACCGCTTCCGAACTTTTGAGTACAACCAACGGTGGTACGGGTCTTTTGCTAGGCGGTATTTCAGGCGTTCCGCCCGCTAGAGTAGTGATTTTAGGAGCAGGTATCGTCGCGGAATATGCTACTCGCACTGCATTAGGACTAGGAGCGGAAGTACGTATCTTTGACGATAATGTATCGAAGCTAAAGCGCATTCAAACCCTCGTTGGGCATCAGTTGTATACCTCTACGCTCAATACCGTCTACCTGCAACGAGAGTTGAAACAAGCAAATGTCGCTATTGGTGCTATCCACTCCGAATCGGGGAGAACGCCTATTGTAGTGACGGAGGATATGGTGCAACAAATGAAAACAGGCGCTGTCATTGTAGATGTTAGTATCGACCAAGGTGGATGTTTCGAGACTTCTGTGGTCACTAAGCACGACCGACCTACTTTCGTCAAGCACGGCGTCATTCATTATTGTGTTCCAAATATTGCTTCTAAAGTATCACGCACCGCTTCTATTGCGGTCAGCAACATCATTACGCCTATTCTTTTAAGTGCGGCTTCCTCTGGTAGCATCGAACGCTTACTGTTCCGAGATCACGGACTGCGACATGGCGTTTACATCTATAAAGGTAGACTGACGAATGAATATCTGGCACGAAGATTCAATATCAAATGGACTGACCTCAATTTGTTGTTGACGGCTAGTGTGTAGGTGTACTAAGGCAGTCGCTAAAAATTTTTTCTGTTTATGATGTTGATGTGTTTATTCGTTTAACTGATAATCATTGACCAGAAAAGCAAAATCAAGGGAATCTGTGCAATAAACAGATCAACAATTCAACGAATAAACAAAGTCTAGCTTTTAACGATTGCCATAGTAGATGTACCGATTGTGTCTCTGCTCATAAAGATTCTTTGGACGTACTTGTTGTGCGATCTCGCATGCTCCAAGGGTTTTTTAAGGGCAAGAAGCGTTAAAACGTTAAGAGCATGTTTGGAGTACTATCTTCCTGCAAACCAATATTTTACGAACTTGACTTTGAAAATAATCGCTCGTTTATCTCGATAAAGTCGCTATTATTTGCTTCGTCAAAACCGTAAACTCTTGATTTACAGTTCGATCC
>JBCDKV010000622.1:0-3474 GCA_038746215.1 Bacteroidota bacterium
CGGGATCGTTAAAGCGAGAAGGTGTTCCATGAATCACTTCACTGACCAGCGTAAGTGATTGTAAAGTTCGGGGTCCTAGTCCTTGCAGCATCAATAAGTCTTCAAATTGCTCGGTTTCGTTCTCTTGTGCCAACCATAAGACGCTCCCCAAACGCTTTAAATCGACATCTTTTGCTTTCACGTCGCAGTATTGAGGCAAATTCATATAAGGAACTTCTTGGAGTATTTTAGTCGGATTAACTTTCGCAATTTCTAGGATCGCCTGCTTGGTACTGTGCGCACTTTTGTCCGTCAGATTGAGGATGAGACCTTTATTATCGCCACAAACGGCGGTGTGGGGTTCTTCGGTAAAAGAATCCAGTCCCGAATGCCAATGGTAGCGTCTGGCGAGTCCTTTCTCGCCTTCCATGCCTTGCTGAATGACTGCCCAATCGCCGTCCGTACTCAGTACGAAGCTGTGCAAATACAACTGAAAGCCATCTTGAATAGCGGTATTATCCACCTTTGCACTCAATTTACTGCAATACGCAAAGTGGTCACCATCTAAACCCGTTTGTTCCCCAACTCGCAAGAGTTCCACGGGCGTTTGGCGCGAACTTTTACCTTTGCCGCCACAGACATACAAACCTAATTCTTTAGCGTGCGGATTCAATGCTGTTTTTAAAGCACGCATGACGGCAGTCGTCACGCCCGAAGAATTCCAATCCATCCCGATGACTGCTCCAAAACTTTGAAACCAGAAGGGATCAGACAAGCGTTTGATAAATTCGGCACGTCCTTTTTCCAAAATGATCGCTTCCACAACGGGTAAACACAGCTTGACCATCCGCTGGAATAGCCAAGGTGGTATGCCGCCACCCCAAAGTGCCATATCTGCTGTGCCACTACGCTGCATATTGGTGTAGGTATTTCTGATCTAAGCGTGTACAAAGTCTCATTTTCTTAAAATTTTACTTGAAAATAGCCTGAGTCAACGCAAAAAGATCGCGCAACAGGTATGCTCAATAATTCCCTTCGGACGGAAACACAAATTTTTCAAGAAAAATTTGTGTTTCCGTCCATAAAAATCTTCTGGGCATACTTGTTGCTCGATTTCAGGAACTTTAACAAGACTTCCTTTAAGCATTGCTTAAGACTTCGTAAACACCCACTTCTTATTAGTGAAATTTACTTGATTTAGAAGACATAAATATGGAAGTAAATGTTCAGTATACCTACATTTTACCGACAATCTCTCTATGTGTGGATGCTTTGTGAAATTTGCGGGTCGTTACTTTTATAAGGCTAAGTTTACAAAGCCTTCCAACCCTCGAAGGCAGGTGCACAGGCTTCGCAAACTATCTAAAAATTCCCGTACGGGGAATTGCTGACATTTTACGAGCCAATAGCCAATAGCTAATCGCCAAAAGCCAGCCGCCTCTAATGCCTAAAATGCCGAACGCCTGTCATCACCATACTTAGTCCATTTTCGTCGCAATAATTGATGCTCAACTGATCTTTGATGGAACCGCCTGGCTGAATGACGGCTTTGATACCTGCGGCATCGGCAATTTCCACGCAATCTGGGAAAGGAAAGAACGCATCGGAAGCCATGACTGCATCTGTTAAATCAAATTCGAAGTGTTGAGCTTTCGCTATGGCTTGTTTGAGTGCATCCACCCGTGAAGTTTGCCCACAACCCATGCCCAATAGCTGCTGATCTTTGGCTAGCACAATGGTATTGGATTTGAGGTGTTTAGCGACTTTATTCGCAAATAATAAGTCTTGAATTTGAGCGGTACTTGGTGCAACTTTGGTCACGATTTTGAGATCATCCGCCGTTTCTATTTTCAGATCGGTGTCGTGTAGAATGACACCATTTAGTAAGCTTTTGTAAGTCTTTTCGGGGCTTGGATAAGTTTTTAATTGCAATAAAATCCGCTTTTTCTTGGACTTTAAAAGGGTTAGGGCATCTTCTTCAAATTTGGGAGCAATCAGCACTTCGTAAAACAGTTTATTAATGGCTTCTGCCGTCGCTAAATCGACACTGCTGTTGCTAATTAGAATGCCACCGAAAGCAGAAATTGGATCACCCGCCAGTGCTGCTTCCCAAGCTTCAAAAACGCTTTTGCGGCTGGCAATTCCACAAGCATTGGTGTGCTTCAAAACAGCAAAAGTAGGTGACGCATCCTTGAACTCGCGCATCAATCCAACCGCCGCGTCTATATCCACTAAGTTGTTGTAGGAAATCGCCTTGCCGCTCAATTTGTCAAAAATGGCATCAAAATCACCGTAGAAATTACCTTTTTGGTGTGGATTTTCGCCGTATCGCAGAGCTTGATTGCCATTTACACTGATGCGCAAATCGGCGGTAGTGCTGTCTTTGGTGTAGTATTGATAGATCGCTGCGTCGTAGTGTGCGCTGACGCCAAAGGCTTGTGCTGCCAAGTGTTTGCGGTCTGCTAAACTCGTTTCGCCTGCCTTTTCGTCTAGTAATTCTTGTAAGAAACCATATGCTGCTTGCGAAGGCACAATGACCACGTCTTTGTAGTTCTTAGCAGCAGCTCGAATCAGGGAAATTCCTCCAATATCTATTTTTTCGATGATACTTGCTTCGTCTTCCGTACTCGCTACGGTTTCCTCAAAAGGGTACAAATCCACAATCACTAAATCCAGTTCGGGAATCTCATATTGTTCCAATTGCGCCAAGTGAGCGACCTCTCTTCTCGCTAAAATACCACCGAATACCTTCGGGTGCAGCGTCTTCACTCGCCCGTCCAGGATAGAAGGATAAGTTGTCAAATCTTCCACGGCTTCGACCTTGATACCTAGGCGTTCGATGTGTTTTTGAGTGCCGCCCGTGGAGTAGATAGTGACCCCCAATTCGTCCAATTTTTGAACGATAGGATCTAAACCAGTTTTGTGGTAAACGGAGATGAGTGCGGACTTGATGCGTTTGTTTGACATGAAGGAAAAGTTGCTGAAGGATGATCTAAAAGAATGAGTCCGCAAAAGTAGGAAAAAGGAACGTGACCAAACTTTATTGGGCGTACAAAATTAACGCAAACTAATATAAGAAGCTATTCGCTGCCAAGAGTGGGAAAGTAAAGCAATACACTAGGCTTTTTCAAATAGTGCTTCCATTGTAATAACGTGATCCACCAAACCAGTACTATGCTTATTAGCTGCTAGTCCGAAAGTGGTAAGCAGCACCCAAGAACACAACTTTCGAGTACCCGTATTGTGCTGGAAAATCCCCATTTTTTTTCTTAGTTTACTAGCGTAATCTTGAGTTAAAATAAAGTCTGTGTTGTGAAATTTTACCTCAAATAGATTGATCAGGTGATCGTTTCGATCTATCAGAAAATCAATTTGTGTGCCTTCTACTTCCTCATTGGCTCGACTGCGATAGGTAGATGTTTCAGCATAGATTCCTGAGATGCCAAGTGCGCGCTTAATCTGTGGAATATGTCGGAGACAAATATTTTCGAAGGC
>JBCDKV010000623.1:0-3470 GCA_038746215.1 Bacteroidota bacterium
AAATTTGTGTTTCCGTCCATAAAATCCTTCAGGAATACTTGTTGCGCGATCTAAAGGGATTGACCAAGTCCTATTTCGAGCGTTACTAAAAACTTCGTATACCCCTAATTAAAATACGTGTACGAAGTCCTGTTTTTCTCAGCATTCCACTGCACTCTAAGCAAACGTAAGAAAACCAGACAAGAAGTATGTTAGTTAAGTACTTCAAGCACTCCCTTGAATTTATTTCCAAGCATTGCTGAAAACTTCCTACAGTCTAAAATTAAATGGGCGAATCTTTGTGAAACAAAGATTCGCCCATTTTAATTATAGCAGACCAGTTTGCTGCGAACAGATACTAAGCTCTTAGTCTTTCAAAAAAGTCACTTTATATCTGGATGCAGCATCATCTTCGGCACGAATGACAATCCAATACATTCCCGCTTCCAAGTCACCTAGATCATTAAGATATAATTGACTTTCATTACCGCCAACAGAAAAGTGCTTCAATTGCTTTCCAACTACATTAAACACCTGAATATCTAAATCTTGTGCAGCAGATTCGACCGCTCCGAGTTCGATGACTAAATGATCCCTCACTGGATTGGGATAAGCACTCAGCGTAGCAGCTTTTGTCGCTTTGTGTACCAATATATTGCTGTACTCGTAGTCTTCATCTACGTCCATCTGCTTTAAACGATAGTAGGTGTATTCGCGCGATAGTGGTTTGGTATCAATCCAAGAATACTGTTGACGTTGCAGCGTGTTACCTGCTCCTTTCACAAAAGTGAGGCTTTCCCATTTGTAGGCATCCACACTGCGCTGAATTTCAAATCCAAGATTATCTGTTTCAGAAGCAGTCTCCCAGATTAGCTTCACCGCATTATCTTGAGTAGGAGCAGTCTCGAAATAAACTAATTCAACGGGCAACACTGCGATCTGATCCTCACAACTCCCGCCTCCTGCTACCTGTGTACTCACCATAACTTCTATTCCACAAGGCAAGTCTTGTGGCATGGACTGATTCGGTAAAGTTTTTGTGCTTTTCCCTGCTTTAAGCGTAATATTGAAGGTGACGCTCGTTCCGCCAAAACTAACCGAAGATACGGCACTAATGTCAGTAGCCGCAGGACTACCGTCCGCAGTGGATAGCGTAACGGATAATTCGTACGCACAAAGCCCGTTACCTAATTGTGTTTGGCTATCCACGGCGTAGGTCACATTTACAGGCGTGCCATCAGAAGCCGTGGTTGGACAAACCAATTGCGCGAATGACAAATGCGTATTCAGCGCAATAAGGAGTAGGGTTAACATGGAACACATCAGTGTTTTTGTAAAAAAATTCATGATTTGTTAATAATTTGCTGAATATCGTGGGTCTAAGGAACGTGCATTGCGTAAAGTTCGATTCTTAAACTAGCAGATTTTGATTTTATCCTGAGCTTTAAAAACCGCACAGCTACGCAAGGCTTTTTTAGCTCAGCATGAAGTGCACTAGATGAGAGATCTTGTAAAATCGAAGTCTAATTTTTGCTTGCGTTCCTAAAGTAAAGTAGCTATCATATACGATATCCAAATATGAAGAAAATGAATAGGTTTAGAAATTAATAAAAGTCTTAGTTGGCGAAGTTCGCTACCCATCAGTTTTTTAAATAAATAGATGAACTTGCGGCTTCACAATTTTTAGTGAAATTAGACTTTGTATGGCAGTAAAGCTTGTAATTGGCAGGAAACTAGCTTTAAGTCAGCGTATGTGAGTAGTGATGTGCTGTATACTATACAATATATTCAACCCAGTGTTTTAAACTAAGCTCATTTTACTTACAAATGTAGCTTTTTTTTACAAAACTCACAATTATGTCAAGAAAAATATAAGACAACCGCAAGGATTTTTCAACAAATAAACAAAGCCAGCTTCAAGCGATCACTTCGATTGATCATATCACTGTCAATAACACAGCAACGTAATGACAACAACTTGCCAGCAACACAAAAACGTGCCAAATGACATGGTTGTAATTGAGTTTTTCCCACAGAAAAAATACCACGCCCAAAGAGTACAGCACGCCCCCTACAATCAGTAAAATAATACAACTAAGCGGTAGCGTCTCAATAAAAGATTGACCAAAAAAGATAACCATCCAACCCATAGCTACGTAGCAAATAGTCGAAAAAATGGGAAAACGAGTAGAAAAGATGATTTTCATAACTGTACCAACTAGGGCAATACCCCAAATGATACACAACATCGTGATGCCAAAAGCATTGAAATAGTAGACTAAAATAAAGGGGGTATAACTACCAGCGATCATAAAAAAGATGCTGATGTGATCTAATATCCGCATCATTTCTTTGGCTCTGGGATCTGTGACACTATGATAGATCGTGGAGCTACCATAGACAAACAAAAAGCCAAAGCCATAGATAGCGGTGCCGACTATTGCAACAGTACTTCCTTTGGTGGTGGCAAGTGCGGTCAGTATGGGAATAGCAATGATGCCCAAAACGAGTCCTAATCCATGAGAAACACTGTTGAATAATTCCTCTCTAAACGCAATTTGTTGAGCGGTTCTTTTCATTGTTGATGGTTTGTAATTTGACTAGAGCAAGATAAGGAATGGACGTAGGTGTTTATTTGTTTTTTGTAGTGTACGAAGTCTCAGTTTTATTAACATTTTACTTAAAAACAGCCTAAGTCAATCTCAGAAAATCGCGCAACAAGTATGCTCAATTAGTCTCTTCGGACGGAAACAGAAATTTTTTTAGAAAAATTTCTGTTTCCGCCCATAAAAAACTCTCAGGCATACTTGTTGCGCGATCTCAAGGGATTGACCAAGTTCTATTTCTAGCATCACCAAAAACTTCGTACACCCTTAATTTGTTTTTGTGAGTGCTACAAATATAAGCGATAAAAGTAAATGGAGTGAAAGATACACATTAAAAAAGAAAAGCCCAATTCAGTGTAGATAGCACTGAATTGAGCTTTTTTGAGAAAAGTCTGACAAGTTTATCTCTGCTCGAAATTTTTTTCTTGTCCGAATTAAGTCTTGTCTCCGCTAAGGACGTGCTTTTTTCGCTTTCTGCATCGGATTTGGTACATCTGGGAATTTATGAGATTTGAAAATCTTAAAGCGACTTGGCGTATCCGAGACTTCAGGCGAATTGTTGCTGGTGTCGATGTCTGCTAACTGCTTCAATGGATCGAGTTCTACCTTTTCCACTTTTTTATCCTTTGCAAAAGCTTTGGTGAACTCATTTTCATTTTTTCGCCAAACCTCTACTGGAATGGTTTCCATTTCCGTTGTGCCATCTTCGTAAGTCCACTGTAAGATAATTGGCATGACCAATCCACCTTTGTTGCTGAACTTCAATTCATAGAAGTGCTTATCGCCATATTTGTCCGTCTTTTCTTTTTTGCTCAACGTTTCTTCGTATAGCTTCACTTCGTAATTTTGGACAGAATCTGCCGTTTCCCAAGGTTTATAGCTGAA